>CAYMSG010000211.1:0-6767 GCA_964392955.1 uncultured Chitinophagaceae bacterium
AACCATTGCTACTGCTGAAGCCTGTTATGCATTGCTGTTGCAAGGCGGTGAATGGATTGCTGCAGAACCTGTTGTAGAAATCAAAGCAGGCAATCAGTTGTTCAGTACATCAACCGAAAAAACAGAAGCCGGTACAGGTTATTTCAAACGTAACATCGATGGAAATTTTGTGCAACCATCGTTTGGTAATATCAATGTGACTGTGAGCAAATCAAACGGACAACCAAGCTGGGGTGCTGCTTACTGGCAATACTTTGAAAACTTAGATAAGATCACTTCAGCAGAGACTCCATTGAAATTGCAGAAGAAATATTTTGTTGAACGCAATACAGCCAACGGACCGGTACTTACGCCGGTAAACGAAGGTGATGAACTGAAAGTGGGTGACAAAATAAAAGTGCGTATTGAATTACGGGTTGATCGTAACATGGAATATGTACATATGAAAGATATGCGCCCAAGCTGCATGGAACCGGTGAATGTGATCAGCCAATATAAATGGCAGGGTGGACTTGGTTATTATGAAAGCACGAAAGATGCCAGCACCAATTTCTTTTTCAGCTGGCTAAACAAAGGCACTTATGTATTCGAATACCCAATGTTTATTACACATGCCGGTAATTACAGCAGCGGAATTACAACAATACAATGTATGTATGCGCCTGAGTTTACCAGTCATAGTGAAGGGGTGAGAATAAAAGTGAATGAGTGATGAGTTTTTGGCGCAGAGAAAGGAGAAAAGGGGTTAAACGCAGAGAAAAATCTCTGCGTTTTTACTTTGCGCCCTTCTTTCTCTGCGCCAAAAAACCGACTCTTCACAAAAAACAAAACAAGACCAACCGTTCATCCATTCGCAGAGGGAGGAATAAGGATGGTTCTTATCTTTAAAGCATCAGCATGAGAAGCCGGGCACGATCGCCCTCTTCTCCATTATTTACTTTTCAAAATCTTCTGCATGAGATCCGTTTTCATTACACTTTTGCTGTTGATTGGCGTTGGCCTTTCTGCACAGAATATCCCATCACCAAAAGAACATTTTGGTTTCAACATTGGCGACAATTATCAGTTGGCTACGTACACGCAAACTGAAGCTTATTTTAAAAAGCTTGCTGCTACATCCGACAGGGTGAAGCTGGTTGATATTGGTAAAACAGAAGAAGGCCGCACACAGTACATGGTGATTGTTTCTAGCCCTTCGAACCTGAAACAACTGGAAAAATACAAAAGCATTTCGCAGCGACTTGCACGGGCCGAAAACCTGACCAATGCACAGGCACAGGAACTGGCAAAAGAAGGGAAAGCTGTTGTGTGGATCGATGGTGGTTTACATGCAACAGAAACTGTGGGTGCCCATCAGTTGGTTGAAACCATGTGGCAGTTTGTAAGCCGTAACGATGAGGAAACACAACGTATCCTCAACGATGCCATCATTTTGTTTGTACATGCCAATCCTGACGGACAGGAACTTGTTTCAAACTGGTACATGCGCAATGCAGACACATTGAAACGGTCACTCAACAATCTTCCCCGGTTGTATCAGAAATACATTGGTCATGATAACAACCGTGATTTCTTCATGAACAACATGAGTGAAACAAGGAACATGAGCCGTCAGCAATACATCGAGTGGATTCCACAAATCTTATACAATCATCACCAAACCGGTCCGGCAGGTTCGGTAGTAGCAGGCCCACCCTATCGTGATCCATTCAATTTTGTATTTGATCCTTTGCTGGTAACCGGTATCGATGCAGTAGGTGCTGCAATGATCAACCGGTTAAACGTTGAAGATAAACCCGGCTATACACAACGGGGCGGTTCTGTATTCTCTACCTGGTGGAATGGTGGTTTACGCACCACGGCATATTTTCATAACATCATTGGTTTGTTAACAGAAATCATTGGCAATCCTACTCCTGCCCGTGTTCCTTTGGTAACAGCAAGGCTTATTCCCAATGCAGCCACACCATTTCCTGTAACACCGAGACCATGGTTGTTCCGTCAGTCGATCGATTATTCTGTTTCACTGAACTATGCGGTGCTTGATTATGCAGTGCGTAACCGTGAACACCTGTTGTATAATATTTACAAGATGGGTAAGAATTCAATCGACAGAGGAAATAAAGATCAATGGTCGCTATCGCCGAACAAAGTAGAAGCGATCCGTGAAGCATTTAAAAAAGATCAACGCCCATCTGCACAAAATAATAACCAAAATTTTGTTGATACTGTTCCATTGAAATATTATGATGCCGTATTTAAAGATCCGGCCAAACGTGATCCGAGAGGTTTTATTATTCCATCCGATCAACCTGATCTCAGTTCAGCAGTAAAGTTTGTTAATACATTGATTCTTTCGGGCATCAGGGTTGAAAAAGCAACGGCCGCTTTTACGGTTGCAGGCAAACAATATCCTGCCGGATCGTATGTGGTAAAAACCAACCAGGCGTTTCGTCCACATGTAATTGATATGTTTGAACCACAGGATCATCCGAATGACTTCTTGTATCCCGGTGGACCTCCCGTTCGTCCGTATGATGCTGCCGGCTGGACACCTGCATTCACCATGGGTTTTCGTTTTGATCGCATCATGGACGGATTTGACGGGCCATTTGAACACATTGCTTACGGTGTTGAACAAACGACACCCGGCAAGTTCAGCAACAGCAGCAATGGATATGTATTAAACGCAGCCGGTAACGCATCGTTTATTGCAGTAAATGATCTGTTGAAAGAGGGTGTTGAAGTAATGCGCATCACTGATGCAAGTGTGAACGGTGCCGCACAGGGATCGTTCTTTGTAAAAGCAACTGCAAAATCGAAAGCCATACTTGAAAAAGCAGCCAGGGAATATGGTGCGCAGGCCATTGCTGTAAACAGGCAACCTGCAGGCACAGCCAAGAAACTAAAATCATTACGCATTGGTTTGTGGGATACCTATGGTGGTTCCATGCCATCGGGCTGGTTGCGTTGGATATTTGAACAGCATCATTTCCCCCACACTGTTATTTATGCAAAAGATATTGATGCCGGTAATCTCATTAATCAGTTTGATGTGATTGTATTTGTAGGTGGGGCTATTCCAGGCGTTGGTGCAGGTGGTCGTGGTTTTGGAGGCCGTGGACCAAATCCGGATGAAATTCCGGCCGAATATCACAAAACAATGGGCACTATTACAGCCGATAAATCCATTCCGGCCTTGAAAGCATTTATAGAAGCTGGTGGCAGTATTGTAACGATTGGCAGCAGTGCCAACCTGGCTTATCATTTTAAACTGCCGGTGAAGAATGCATTGGTTGAATTAACTGATGGTGTTGAACGTGCATTACCCGGTGAAAAATATTATATACCCGGCAGTGTATTGCGTGTGCGTGTTGATTCAACCTTGCAAACAGCATGGGGAATGAACAGCGAAGCGGATGTATTTGTATCGAGCAGCCCGGTTTTTAAATTAAACCCTGCTGCCATTGCAAAAGGCGAAGTAACACCGATTGCCTGGTATGCATCAGCCAAACCTTTACGCAGCGGCTGGGCATGGGGACAGGAATATTTGCAGGATGGCATTGCTGCTTTTTCTGCAACAATGGGCAAAGGAAGCTTGTATGTATTTGGACCAGAGATCACATTCCGGTCGCAAACACATGGAACGTTTAAGTTTCTCTTTAATCAACTAACGGGAACAAAATAACAAAGAAGAAGGGCAGCGATCGCTGCCCTTCTTCTTTGTTTGTAAATTATCAACCAGTCAAAGCTAAAGCCAATTAGCTGTTTCATCTTTAACCCCGGCCTTAAGGCCGGGGTTAAAAAATTTCCCTAGTAAGGGCTTCAGCCCTGTAAAGCATTTGATGTTTTTAAAAAAGAATGATCTCTTCTTTCCTTTCTTTTTTTCTGAACCAGCGTTTCCGTTGCTTTACCGGTTTGTATAATTCTTTTGCCTTCTTTACCAATTGCAGCATTTCGCTTTGTAAATAATCTTTCGGATCAACACAGGTTTGTAACAGATTGATCAATACATCCCAGTTATTTATTTTTATGTACGAAGATTGCTTCAGCATCAATCCAAACATGGCAACGCCTGCAGCAAAGCGATAACTGCTGTCAATAGTTAAAATAGATTGATAACTGTTTTGCAATGAATATTTTTCTGTGATCCGTTCTTTTGTTTCAACCGGGTGATAACTTAATTCTGCATTGGCCACCGTAAACAACTGTTCAACACTTGTATTCAGTTCAACTTCAAATACTGCGGTAACCGTATGCCCCGTTCCAATTTCGCCACCTTCTAAAATGCTGTTGCTGTCAGCCAATACATCTTTGCGGTTATCAAACCCTATTAACCGGTATTGCTTTACATTCTCTGGCTGGAAATGCATGTTGAGGTAGGCATCATCCACTACAACATACAAGGTTTGCATCAACTCCTTCACTAACACTTTTTCTGCTTCCATCACATTATCGAGATACGCAAAATTTCCATTGCCTTTTTTTGCCAATGCCTCCAGTTTTGAATCTTTGTAGTTACCCATGCCAACACCCAGGCAGGTTAAATAAATTCCTGTTTGTTGTTTTTGTGTGATGAGCTGAATCAATGCTTCTTCACTCACTTCGCCTACATTAAAATCTCCATCAGTAGCAAGTATTACACGATTATTTCCACCGGTAATAAATTGACTTTGTGCCAGCCGGTATGCCTGTCGCAGAGCCGATTCACCGGGGGTATCACCACCTGCTCCTAACGAATCGATCACCGCCATGATCTTTTCTTTTTCATTACCTGCTGTTGGCTGCAACACAATTCCAACTGTTCCGCCATATACCATCATAGAAACAGTATCGATCGGCCGCAGGTTTTCCACCATCATCCGGAAAGCTGTTTTTAATAATGGTAAGCGATTGGGCAAATCCATTGAACCACTCACATCAACAAGAAAAACAAAATTGCTGGGTGGTAAAAAATCGTAGTTGATCTTTTTCGCCTGCAGCTGCAGAAACAATAATTTGTTTTTGAGATTCCACGGACAATCTGTTACCTGCGATTGCACATGAAATGATTTGCCTGGTGCAGGTGCATTGTATTTCTGCGGAAAATAATTGAGCATTTCTTCTATACGCACCGCATCAACCGGCACTCTTGAACGCATATTGATAAACCGACGGATATTACTGTACGATGCTTTGTCAACATTCATTGCAAACCCAACTGAAGGAAATTCAGACGCCACATTAAAATCATTCTCTACCTGCGATGAATAGGTTTCACCAGACACTGTATTGAATCTGCTCCGGTCTTCCAGCTTGTTTTTGGTTACTGATAATAATTTCCGTTTAGGATTACTGATGGCAACACTTGGTTTTAATACCACTGTATTAAACTCATTGCTGTTGAGTACCACTACTTTTTCTTCGTATCCATGCAGAAAAAAACTCACGGTGTCTTTTGAAATGGAAGATGGAATTCCAAAGCCACCTGTTGATCCTGAATAGTAAAATGAATTGGATGAATACACATGGATGCGAACAAGTGATAGAGCAGTGTTGGAAGGATCTTTTACTTCACCACGAAAATAAAATTGAGCATCTGCTGTTGCAGCGCACAGAAGCAAGCCTACCAAAGCAATGCACCTTAGGTTCATAGTTGTATCCTGGCCTACCGGGTTAGTAAGTGGTAAATCAGGAAGGAGTTTCCGTTAACTGGTAGATCTCTTTGAGGTTACGACCCAGTCCATCGTAATCCAATCCATAACCCAACAAAAATTTATCTGGTACTGAAAACCCTAAATAATCAATAGTAATAGGATACACTGTTGCCTCCGGCTTGTGCAATAGAGCAGCGATCTTTAATGAAGCCGGTTGCTGATGTTGCAGTTGAGGCAAAAACTCATTCATGGTTTTACCGGTATCAATAATATCTTCCAATACAATTACATGCCTATCTACAATATCGGTATCAAGTCCAATAGCGGTAATTACCTGTCCGGTTGATTTTGTTCCTTTGTACGAAGCCAGTTTTATAAAACAGATCTCTGCTTCGATACTGATGTACTTAAACAGATCGGAAGCAAACATGAATGAACCGTTGAGGATGGCAATGAACAATGGTCTTTTTCCTGCATAATCTTTATCGATCTGTGCAGCCAGTTGGGCAATGCGCTCCAGTACGGTTACTTCCGTCATGTAAGGAACAAAATACTTATCGTGGACTTTGATAATGTCTGACATTCGTTTTATTTATTGATGATGAGCTCTGTTCCCTCTTTCAGATCTGTTCCTCCCAGGTTATTCCATTGTTGAATTTGTTCCAATGGCACATTGTATTTTTTTGAAATGCTGTACAATGTTTCTTTGGGTTGCACCAAATGTACAATGGTCTTATTTGCTGCAACAGTATTGGCTTCCAAATTTGTTGATGCAGTTGCAGAAGCTGTATAAAATTTTGGAGCTGCAGGAGCAGGTGATTGTAAATACAATTGCTCACCCGCTGCAGGTTGTTTATTGGCCGGTATCTGGTTTAATTTCAACAATGCATCCAAACGAATACCTTGCGCCTGTGCAATATCATATACAGTTTCGCCAACAGCTACTATATGAAAAGGATTGGCACCCACAAGACGTTTGCGCTGCAAAAAAATGAGCTGATCCTGTTCCAGCACTTCTGCTTCTTTCAGATCGTTAAAGTCAAACAGCCACTTCAAAGGCACATTGTATTTTTGAGCAATGGCCAGAAATACTGTTCCCTGCGTTGCATACAGCACTTTCGTATCATTGAT
>CAYMSG010000212.1:0-6749 GCA_964392955.1 uncultured Chitinophagaceae bacterium
ATGGATCTACCTGGTATAAATTTTTGAAATACGTTCTTAACTCTTCACGCTCTGCTTCTGTTGTTTGCTTTGTGCAGTGTTCATTGTAAGCAGTGATCAATGCATCGGCAATTGTACCTGCATCGGTTGTTTCGATCTGGTGACGTTGCAGATGCAACAATACTTTTCCATCTTTCAACAACAGCACATTGGGCGAAGAAGGTGTAACACCGTTGAGATATTTCTCACGGAAATGCACAACCGCTTCTTTTTCCATGCCTGCAAACAAAGTTGCTTTTACATCGGGCACCACATGATTAAAGAAACTCAGCAATGCGCCTGGGCGACTTACTCTTGCGCTGCAACCGCATACGCTATTCAATACAACCAATATTGTTTTTCCGGGATTACCTGCGAGAACTTTCTCTACATCTTCCACCGTCATCATTTGCTCAAAGCCAGCATCTACCAATTCCTTGCGGTAAGGAGCTGCAATTTGTTCGGGATAGCTGGGTCCTTGGTTGCCCATTAAACTATCTAATGAGATCATTGCCATATATTATTTGTTTCTCACAGATTTCACTGATTTACTCAGATGAAATCTGTTTGGGTGATTGTTATTGTTGCTTAAAGCTCATTGATCATCAGAAAACTATCTGTGTTTATCTGTGTAATCCGTGAGCAACTCTACATAAATCCTAATTCCAAAGCTGCCACTTCACTCATCATACTCTTCTCCCACTTCGGGGTCCAGGTAATCATCACGTTTACATCGGTAACACCTTCCACTTCTCTTGTTTTCTGATCTACTTCCACAGGCAACGATTGTGCTGCAGGGCAACTCGGCGCTGTCAACGTCATCGTGATGTTGGCATAACCTTTATCGTTGATGTCGATATTATAGATCAATCCAAGATCATAGATATTGACCGGCAACTCGGGATCAAATACCGTTTGCAGTTTTTCAATGATCTTTCCCTTGATATCTTCTTTATTAAAACTCATCAGTTCTTATTCATTTGTTGAGCTAAGAGATTAAAAAGTGAAAAAAGTAAAAGAGGGGCTTAAATTTTCGAAACCTTCTTTACTCTTTTATCTCATTCAAACTCTTAGCCAGATAAACTGTTGCATCCAATTTCATTTGCTTCACCATGCTCAACAAACCGTTGCTTCTGGTTTGCGCCAGGTGTTGTTTCATGCCGATCTTATCAATAAAGTCCAGCTTTGCATCAATGATGTCCTGTGGTGCATGTCCGCTCAATACACGAATGAGCATACTCACCAATCCTTTTACAATCACTGCATCGCTTTCTGCACGGTAGTATACTTTTCCATCCTTCAACTCACTCACCATCCATACCGTACTCTGGCAACCTTTGATCTTGTTTTCGTCTTTCTTATGTTCGTCTTCCAGCGGCTTCAGTTTCTTACCCATGTCAATGATGTATTCATATTTTTCATCCCATGAATCAAACAACGAAAACTCATCCACAATTTCTTCTTCTGTTTCTGCTATGCTTTTAACTTCTGCCATTTTCTTTTTTTATGTAACCGGCTTTAGTAATGCTGTTTATCTGTTGTTGCGTCGCACTCTTGTACGTTTTGTAATGCTATTCGCCAACCCACCCCTTCTGTCTTTCCCTTTGTTTAGAACTCTTCCGCCCCTCCCAAGAGGGGATTCACATTATCCTATTCATCCTTTCATCCTATACATCCCGGTTCAGATTATTGTAATAACTTAATTGCTTTATGTAAGCCTGCGATCATCACATCAATTTCTTCTTTGGTATTGTACATCGCAAAACTTGCTCTTGTTGTACCGGGAATACCAAAACGGTTCATCAACGGTTGTGTACAGTGATGTCCTGTACGCACAGCCACTCCCTGATTATCCAACAGAATACCTAAGTCCTGCGGATGCACGCCTTCTACTACATAGGATGCTACACTTACTTTCTGTTTTGCAGTACCAATTAAACGAATGCCGTCAATCCCGTGCAATTGCTCCGTTGCATAACGCAGCAATTCATCTTCGTATTTGCGGATCTTTGATTTACCAATACCGCTTACAAAATCAAGTGCAGCTTTCAATGCAACAGTATCAGCGATGTTGGGAGTGCCTGCTTCAAACTTATATGGCAAATCGTTCCAGGTTGTTTTTTCAAACGACACATCTTTGATCATTTCACCACCACCCATAAACGGAGGCATGGCTTCGAGCAATGCACGCTTACCGTACAATACACCAATCCCTGTTGGGCCATATACTTTGTGCGAACTGATCGCAAAGAAATCACAATCCAGTTCCTGCACATCAATATCTAAATGCACGGTTGATTGTGCACCATCGATCATGACCACTGCACCAACTTTATGCGCTGCATCAATGATTTCTTTAACAGGATTGATGGTACCTAATGAATTGGATGCATGCACCACAGAAACCAGCTTCACTTTTTCATTCAAGAGTTGGTGAAACTCTTCCATGATCAATTCACCATTATCATTTACCGGAATCACTTTCAATTTTGCACCGGTCATTTCTCCAATCAATTGCCAGGGAACAATATTGCTGTGGTGTTCCATGCCACTGATGATGATCTCATCTCCTGCTTTCAGATTGGTGCGTGCCCAGGTGTAAGCAACTAAGTTGATGCTTTCAGTTACGCCCCTTGTGAAAATAATTTCCTCACGCTCTTTCGCATGAATGAATTGCTGCACCGTATCTCTCGTAGCTTCGTAAGCAGCTGTTGCTTCTTCGGCCAGTGAGTGAATACCACGGTGAATATTGGCGTTGTAGTTTTTATAATAATCTGCCAGTGCATCAATCACCACTTGTGGCTTTTGTGTTGTTGCAGCGTTATCAAAATATACTAATGGCTTTCCTTTTACTACACGGTTCAACACCGGGAAATGCTGGCGAATAGCCTGTACATCAAACGTTGTATTTTCTAAAGTTTCAACCATTTTTTATTTTTTACCGCTGAAAACTATAAAAGTTGCCAGCGAATGAACTTGGTGAACCTTGTGTGCTCTTTGTGCCTTTTTGGTTCAATCAAATTTCAAAATCCAAACGCTCAGAAATGATTTGATCAACATACTGACGAATCGGTTCCAATTCGATCTTGTCCAAAATCTCTACTGCAAATGCATGTAACAACAACGCCTTCGCCGCTTTTTCGCCAATACCTCTGGCCTGTAAATAAAACAAAGCCTCATCATCCAACCGGCCAATTGTACAACCATGTGAACATTTCACATCATCAGCAAAAATCTCCAACTGTGGTTTGGTGTTCACAGTTGCCGTATCACTTAACAACACGTTCTTGTTGCTTTGGTATGCATTTGTCTTCTGTGCATCCTGGCGAACAAAGATCTTGCCGTTGAAAACACCTGTTGCATTTTCATCGATGATGCCTTTGTACAATTCGTTGCTTAAGCTGTGCGGTTGCTGGTTATCAACGATGGTATGATTATCTACATGTGTATTTCCTTTCACACAATACAAACCATACATATTGCTTTCGCAACCGGGCGCTTCTAAAATAAAGTTGAGGTTGTTACGAATAACTCCACCGTTGAGTGTAATCGTAACTGAATTTACTTTGCTTACGCCCAACTGACGCACATGCGTTGTTTTTACACAACTGCTGTGACTGTCTTCGTTCTGTATTTTGTAAATCGAAACCTGCGCATTTTCTTCCACCACAATTTCACTCACTTTATTAATGAATGAATCGCTGGTGCCGATGGTCACTTCTTCTTCCACCAGTTTCACTTCGGCATTGGCTGCTACATAAATTAATGTGCGTGGTTGCGACAATACATTGACTGTTCTTGCATCGTTGATGTAGTAGCAGTACAAGGGATGTTCAACTGATTTATTTTTCTTTACGGCGATGAATAAGCCCTGGTATGCAAAGGTGTTGTTCAATGCATTGATGCCATCGGTATGGTAATTGGCGCTGTGACCAAGGTTCGCATCAACAATCGCTTTGTATTCACCTTTCACCGCTTCGCTTAACGGAAGGATCACCAATTCATCTGCCGATGTACGGGTGGTTGAAAGCTCGGCATGATAAATACCATTGACAAACACCAGCTCATTCGCAGCTTCATGGCCGGGCAAACGAAACGCATCCACATCTTTTGCAGTAACAGCTGTTGCATCAACTGCATACGAAAAATCTTTGTTGAGTACAGCGCTGATGCGTGTGTACTTCCACTCTTCGTGCTTCACAGTTGGAATGCCCTGCTCATTGAACAGTTGCAATCCTTTTTGACTCAAAGCCTTTAACGAACCATTGCCGCTGAATGATTCTTTTCTGAGCTTATCCTGTATTAATTCTTTTAATTCTGACATCTTGGCCTCACCCTCGTTCCCTCTCCTTCCTTCGACTTCGCTCAGGATGGCGGGAGGCCGGGCTTTATTTTATAAGTTATCAATTGTACTAACTCTTCTTCTTTGTTCTTAGTTCAACAAACACTTCAATATTAATCAGAGTGTTACTGAACTCCCCTTTAGGGGTTGGGGGTTTACGCTTCTACTTCTTCTCCCAGTTCTTCTTTAATAAAATCGTATCCTTTTTCTTCCAGTTCCAGCGCCAATTCTTTACCGCCGCTCTTTACAATACGTCCTTTGTATAATACATGTACGTAATCCGGAACGATATAATCAAGCAAACGCTGGTAGTGCGTAATCACCAATGTCGCATTGTCTTTCGATTTCAGTTTGTTTACACCCTCTGCTACAATACGCAGGGCATCAATATCCAAACCACTATCCGTTTCATCAAGGATGGCAAACTTTGGTTCCAGCATCGCCATCTGGAAAATTTCATTACGCTTCTTTTCACCACCACTGAAACCTTCGTTGAGTGAACGGCTTAATAAAGACTGATCAATTTCAACCAGTTTCATTTTCTCCTTCATCTTCTTCAGAAACTGCACCGCATCCATTGGTTCTTCACCACGATACTTGCGCACTTCATTCACTGCAGTTTTAATAAAGTTGGTGGTGCTTACACCGGGAATTTCAATGGGGTATTGAAACGCAAGGAACACACCTTCACGTGCACGGTCTTCAGGAGAAAGTTCCAACAGATCTTTTCCGTTGAACTCAACACTGCCACCTGTTACTTCATAATCAGAACGGCCAGCGAGTACAGAAGCCAAGGTTGACTTGCCGCTACCGTTTGGTCCCATAATCGCATGCACTTCGCCTGCTTTAATTTCAAGGTTGATCCCTTTTAAGATTTCCTTCTCTTCAATCCTTGCCTGTAAATTTTTTATTGATAACATATAATTTGAAAATTGTGAATTTGAAAATTTGATTAACCAACACTTCCTTCTAATGAAATCGCCAACAGTTTCTGTGCTTCCACAGCAAACTCCATCGGCAACTGGTTCATTACTTCTTTCGCAAAACCATTAATGATCAATGCAACGGCAGTTTCAGTATCAAGACCACGTTGATTGCAATAGAAGATCTGGTCTTCACCAATTTTAGAAGTAGTGGCTTCATGCTCTACCTGTGCAGTACTGTTCTTTACTTCAATGTATGGGAAGGTGTGTGCACCACATTTATCGCCGAGCAACAAACTATCACACTGTGAAAAGTTTCTTGCGTTAACAGCATTCTTACCCACCTGCACCAAACCACGATAAGAGTTTTGACTGAAGCCCGCTGAAATACCTTTCGATACAATACGGCTTCTGGTGTTCTTACCAATGTGCATCATCTTGGTACCGGTATCGGCCTGCTGATGATTGTTGGTAACAGCAACCGAATAAAATTCACCCTGGCTGTTATCGCCTTTTAATATGACGGAAGGATATTTCCAGGTAACTGCTGACCCTGTTTCAACCTGCGTCCAGCTGATCTTTGAATTTACACCTGCACAAATACCACGCTTGGTAACAAAGTTGTAGATACCACCCTTGCCATCTTTATCACCGGGGTACCAGTTTTGTACAGTTGAATATTTTACTTCTGCATTATCCAAAGCAACAATTTCTACTACTGCAGCATGCAATTGATTTTCATCACGCATCGGCGCTGTACAACCTTCGAGGTAACTTACATAACTACCTTCTTCAGCAACAATGAGCGTACGCTCAAACTGACCGGTATTTTCAGCATTGATACGGAAGTACGTGCTTAACTCCATCGGGCTTTTTACCCCTTTTGGAATATAGCAGAAACTACCATCGCTGAACACCGCACTGTTCAACGCTGAGAAATAGTTATCGGTCATGGGCACCACTGAACCCAACCATTTTTTAATGAGTTCGGGATGCTCCTGTATGGCTTCGCTCATGCTGCAGAAAATAATACCCAGCTCGGCGAGTTGTTTTTTAAAAGTGGTAGCAATTGAAACCGAATCAATCACCGCATCAACCGCCACATTACTCAAACGCTTTTGCTCGTCCAGCGAAATACCCAGCTTTTCGAATGTGGCCCGCAATTCAGGGTCCACTTCATCGAGGCTGTTGAGGGTTTTCTTTTGTTTGGGAGCGCTGTAATATTTAATGGCGTTGTAATCTACCTTGGGGTACTTCACATTGGCCCATTCCGGCTCGGTCATTTTCAACCAATGACGGTAAGCTTTGAGTCGCCATTCGAGCATCCACTCGGGTTCGTTCTTTTTGGCGCTTATGAAACGCACAATGTCTTCACTAAGTCCGGGAGGCGCCTCGTCGGCTTCAATGTCGGTTACCCAACCATATTTGTACTCACTCAGGGCCGTTTGCTCCAGTGTATTGAGCAT
>CAYMSG010000213.1:0-6741 GCA_964392955.1 uncultured Chitinophagaceae bacterium
TTCGATCACGATTGCCGTGAAGGTATTTGCGGTATGTGCAGTATGTACATCAATGGCCGTCCGCATGGTCCATGGGAAGCCAATACCACCTGTCAGTTACACATGCGTGCATTTAACGATGGTGATACCATTGTGGTAGAACCCTGGCGTGCCAATGCATTTCCGGTGATCAAAGACCTGATGGTTGATCGTTCAGCATTTGACCGTGTGATCCAGGCTGGTGGTTATATCAGCGTTAACACAGGTAATGCGGTGGATGCAAACGCATTGCCCATTGATAAAGCCAAGGCTGATGCAGCTTTTGCTGCTGCTGCCTGTATTGGTTGTGGTGCCTGCGTAGCAGCTTGTAAAAACTCATCGGCGATGTTGTTTGTAAGTGCGAAAGTGGCACATCTCAATCAATTGCCACAAGGAGAGCCTGAAAAGAAAACACGTGTGCTCAACATGGTGGCGCAGATGGACAAAGAAGGCTTTGGTGCCTGTACCAATACCGGTGCTTGCGAGGCTGTTTGTCCGAAAGAAATTTCGCTCACCAATATTGCACGACTGAATGCAGAATATGCAGTATCAAGTTTAACTGCAACAAAATAAATTATCAGCTCACCTGAAGGGTGGCTGTTCAACTTTGTGATAAAAGAAAAGACTTCCTTTTGGAAGTCTTTTCTTTTATGACGGTGGTGGGAAATGACAGACCTCCGGGGTTTTTAAAACCCGGAGGCCGACTTCGCACAATAAATTCTATTTTTATGCATTCTTATCCTGAAAACCACTGACTTATCAGAAAACTTGTCTTTTTCACCGGCCTGTTGCTTTGCTCGCTGCTGTCGTTTGCACAGCAGCCCAGCTCCTTGTCGAATCTCCGCACGAAAAAGATCAGCACAAAAACAACTCCGGTAAAAATTGATTCACTGAGTGTAGTGCCAAAGTCAATTGTAGTTACAGGCATTGCTCCCGAACGTTACCGGGTAGATGCGATTAATGCACAATTGTTCTGGATCGATCCTCCGGCCATGGATTCAGTAACGGTAACGTACAGGGTATTTCCTTATAAACTCAATGCACAAGTGCAGCGGATGAATTTTGAGGATGTGAAGAACAATTTTATTACCACTCCCATCACTATCGATCAGAATACAGGATTTGGCAAAGGCATGTTCGATTTTGGCAATGTAAACTACAACGGAAGTTTTGGACGTGGCATTTCCTTCGGCAATAACCAGGATGCGGTGGTAAATGGTGTATTGAATCTGCAGATCAACGGTATGATCGGCGACAGTATGATGCTGTCGGCTGCATTAACCGATAACAATATTCCTGTACAGGCAGAAGGTAACACGCAACAATTGAATGAATTTGACCGTGTGTGGATCCAACTTAAAAAGAAAGGCTGGCAACTCAACCTGGGTGATATCGATATCAGGCGAAACGATGCGTACTTTCTGAGCTTCTTCAAACGCTTACAGGGTATTTCGTTTCAAAACGAAAGCAATGTATTCAAGAGTGGTAAAAATTCAACCCTAGTATCCGGTGCCATTGCAAAAGGAAAATTCAATCGCTATGTATTTCAGGGGCAGGAAGGTAACCAGGGGCCGTATCGTTTACAAGGTCCCAATGGAGAATTGTTTTTTATTGTTTTGGCCGGTACAGAACGTGTGTTTATTGATGGGGAATTGATGCAGCGTGGCGAAGACCAGGATTATGTGATCAATTACAACACCGCCGAGATCACCTTTACGCCACGGCGAATGATCAACAAGGACCGGCGTATACAGGTGGAGTTTGAATATGCCGACCGGAATTTTCTCAACTCACAATTTATTGTGGGCAACGAGTTAAAGCTCAACGAAAAACTAACGGTGCGGGTCAATGCTTTTTCAAATGCTGATTCAAAGAATACATCGGTGAATCAGTTTTTAACAACGGAACAAAAACAGTTTTTGTTTGATGTGGGTGACCGAGTGGAAACAGCGTTGTATCCATCCATAGTACGTGACACGTTTGCTGCTAATCGTATTGTGTATCGCATGACCGATTCAACTGTTAACAGCATTACGTATGATTCTGTGCTGGTGTACACAACCATTGATCAGCCCGATGTTTTCAGTGCATCGTTTACAGATGTGGGGCAAGGTAATGGCGATTATATCCTGGAACAATCGGGTGCCAACGGACGTACTTTTAAATGGGTGGCACCGGAAAATGGCGTTCGTTCCGGTCGGTATGCGCCGGCAGTTCGTTTGGTAGCTCCCCGTACACAACAAATGATGACTGTTGGAACTGATTATCAGCTCACCAAAAATTTCCTTGTGAAATCAGAACTGGCCATCAGCCGGTTTGATATCAATACACTATCACGTAAAGATAAAATGAATGATGATGGTGTGGCGGGCAGGGTAGCGTTGCAATACAATAATCAATTCAAAGGCAAACCACAAAAACCATTAAGCTATAAACTCACCGGCAGCTATGAATTTGTACAGGAAAGTTTCCGTGCATTGGAACGGTTACGACCTGTTGAATTTACAAGAGAATGGGGGCTTCCCATTTTTCTGCAGCAGGAAAAAGAACTGCTGGCGATTGCCGGCTTAGAGTTAATGCGAACAAATACACACAAATTCAGTTATACCATTCAAAACTACCAGCGGGGAACATTGTTCAAAGGTTACCGTCATATTCTGCAGCACAGCTTTCAGCAAAAAGGTTGGACCTGGAGCGGTAATTTAAATTATTCTTCCACCGATAGTGGTTTCAACAAAGGCTTCTTTCTTCGCCCCACTGTTGATTTGAAAAAGCGGTTTGAAAAGCTGGATAATATCGAGATCGGCGGGCAGTATTACCTGGAACAAAATGAAACACGTAACCGTTTAACCGATTCGTTATCGGCACTTACTTTTATGTGGGATACATGGACTTTGTTTCTGCGTTCCAAAGAAGCGGCTAACAAATGGGGAGTGAGTTTCTTTACCCGTCGTGATAAATTACCATTGGGTAAAGCACTGGAAC
The DNA here is from genome assembly GCA_964392955.1 of uncultured Chitinophagaceae bacterium. Lineage (GTDB taxonomy): Bacteria > Bacteroidota > Bacteroidia > Chitinophagales > Chitinophagaceae > Lacibacter. Next base: position 3,004 of record CAYMSG010000213.1, read on the forward strand.
AGACCGACCGCAGCTTTAACTACAATGCATACGTGGAACTGATGAACAGTGAAAAGCATCAGTTTCGTTTAAACGCCACCGTGAGAGAGTTAAAGGTTTATAATTCGCAGATAACGGGACAGCAACCCGAACGTACTTTACTGAGCCGGGCTGAATATTTTATTAACGAATGGAAGGGGATGCTTACCGGCAATGTATTGTATGAAGTTGGTAGCGGACAGGAACAGCGAAGGGATTATTCGTTCCTCGAAGTGCCTGCCGGGCAAGGTGAATTTACATGGAACGATTATAATGCAGATGGTATTCCGCAGTTGAATGAATTTGAAGTGGCGCTGTACCAGGACCAGGCACGGTACATCCGGATATTTACACCAACACTTGATTTTATCAGGGCAAACTATAATCAGTTCAACTACAGTTTTAATCTCAGCCCACGGGCATTGATCGATATCAACAAAGCAAAAGGATTCAGTAAATTTTTGACTCGTATTTCGCTGCAATCGGGGATGCAGATATTCAAGAAAGAAATCTCCGATAAGAATTTCAACCTCGATCCGTTTTCAAAACCAACTGAAGATACCAGCCTGATCTCGCTCAGTTCTGTACTTACCAATACCTTGTTTTTTAACCGCACCAGCACGGTATGGGGATTTGATGTAACACATATCCGTAACGAAGGCCGTTCGATATTAACGTACGGGTTAGAAACAAGAACACTGCAAGATCTTTCAGCACGAATCCGTTGGAATCTAAGCAAAAGTTTCTCAACCAATGTTTCTGTAAAGTCGATCAAAAATCAATTGGAAACACCTTCGTTTGGCAACAGGAACTATAACCTGGCACAATTTGTAACGGAACCATCGATCAGTTTTCAGAAAGGAACAAAGTTTCGTCTCTCACTCAACTATAAGTTAGAAAATAAACAGAATCAGGAAGGGCAAAAAGAACGGGCAATTATTAATTCGATCATTACGGAGATGCGGTATAATGTATTATCGAGCAGCACACTCAATGGAAAATTTCAATTCAGTAATATCCGGTTCGATGGTGCTACCAATACAACTGTTGCCTTTATTATGCTGGATGCATTATTGCCGGGTAAAAATTTTATCTGGAACCTCGATCTTACCCGAAGGCTGGCCAATAATATGGAAATTAATTTTACCTACGAGGGTCGTAAACCCGGTGAAGCACGAGCAATCCATACCGGCCGTGCAAGTGTGAGGGCGCTGTTTTAAAACACTTGTTTCTCGTATAAATTTTATGTTGTTGTTTGGGCTTACGGTTTACAACCGTGCCGACTTCAATAAAAAAAACGGCAGAATAAATCTGCCGCTCTTACTAATAAACCATCAACGTGTATGTATGCTTATGTATGCTCTTAGCTGAATAAACCACCTTTACGTAATGTTTTGCTTCCTTCGCCAATTTTAAATCCGTTGTTGTACACTTCTACTTTGTAAGCACCTTCTGCAAATTTTGCACCTGGCTTCCACTCAATCGAAACCGGAACTGTTTTACCTGCAGTAAATGATACATTGGTCATTTTTGTGAAAACTCTTTCACCTTCATCTCTTGTTGTAAAACGACCACTGCCTAATGCTTCGTTGCTTACCACTTGTCCTGTAGGATCAGTGATCACAACGTACACATCTTTATTTCCTTCTTCACCTACACGGTTAAATACGTTGAATGTTAAACGGATCTTGTCAACACGCTTGGCAACATCTTTTTCTTTCTCTTTACCATTTCTGCGCTCGTCGATTGTTACAATATTGATGTTTGAAGCATTGAGGGTAGAAGCTACATCCAGTTTTGACTCAACAACCATTTTCTCTGCAGTTGTTTGATCGTACTGCACCTGTAATGCTTCTTTTTGTGTGGTAAGTTCCTGCTTCTCTGTTTTCAGTTGCAGGTTTTCGCCACGTAATGTTTCTACTTCTACTACATAACCACTGATCTTTTCATTCAATTCATTGATGAGGCGTTTTGCTTCTGCAAGATCGGCCGCTGTTTTGTTTTGCTTGTTCAGCAATGTTTGAATACGGCTTTTCATGCTCGCTACTTCACTGTTCTTTGATTTTACCAGGCTGTCCATGCTTGCATTCATGCTGGTCAATTCATCCAAACGTTGCAATGCTGCATTGTATTCGTTTTGGATTGCACTCTTGCTGCTGTCGCTTGTGCTCAGTTGCGCCTGCAATTGTGTGGTTACTTCTTTAGTTTTTGATTTGTCCCAGATAATGTAACCCCATGTTCCAAGTAAGGCTGCAATTAACAAACCGTAGATAAGACCACGACTGTCTTTCTTTTGAGCTGGTGGAGGAGTATCCTGGGGAGCTGCTGAAGGATAGTTTGAATACGACATAATGTTTGATTTTAAAGTTTTAAATTTTATTTTTAAGTTATGACTAACCAGCAACACCATCAACCCGAACAAGTACTTGTACTGGATATTGAAACAGTACCACAGTATGCATCGTTTGAAGAACTGCCGGAATTATGGAAAGACCTCTGGGCAGACAAAATTTCCAAAACCATGCCAGAAAATTTTTCGGCAGCAGAAATGTATGCACAAAAGGCCGGAATACAGGCTGAATTCGGCAAAATCATTTGCATCAGTACAGGCTTTTTTTATGTTGATAAAGGTGGTCGTTTGTGTTTTCGGGTAAAATCATATGCCGGTGATGATGAAAAGCAACTCCTGGTTGAATTCAGCAAAGCCGTAGAAAAGTTTTCAAAATCAGCTCCGCAGATGCAATTTGCCGGGCATAATATTAAGGAATTTGATATTCCATACATCAGCCGACGGATTCTGATTAACGGGTTGCCACTCCCAACCTCTCTTCAGTTAAGCGGTAAAAAACCATGGGAAACCAACCTGATCGATACCATGCAACTCTGGAAGTTTGGCGATTATAAAAACTATACCTCGCTTCATTTATTGGCCAATTGCCTGGGTATTCCCACACCGAAAGACGGAATTGACGGCAGCCAGGTAAAAGACGTGTATTACAATGAAAAAAATATGAATCGGCTGGTGGAGTATTGCCAGAAAGATGTGGTGGCCACCGCACAGGTTTTTCTTCGGTTTCAACAATTACCTTTGCTGCCGCAGGAAAATATTTTCATTGCCGATTGAATATGAATATTGATAAAATTCTGACTGAGTGGAAAAAAGGAAAGTTCAAACCGGTGTATTGGTTTGAAGGCGAGGAAGATTATTATATTGATCAACTGGTAACCGCTGCCGAGCACAATATTTTAAGCGAAGCCGAGGCAGGCTTTAATCTGAGTGTTTTTTATGGGAAAGATTCCGGCTGGGCCGATGTGGTGAATGCCTGTATGCGTTACCCGATGTTTTCGGAAAAACAGGTGGTGATACTGAAAGAAGCCCAGCAAATGAAAGACATTGACAAGCTGGAAGGGTATATCAGTAATCCGCTTGCTTCCACCATTTTTGTGGTAGCACACAAAGAAAAAAAAGTAGATGGCCGCAGCAAGCTGGCCAAACTGCTGAAAGAAAAGGGAGAGGTGGTGAGTACAAAAAAAATGTACGATAATGAGTTGCCTGCCTGGACACAGGATTTGATTGAACACAAAGGTTATCAACCCACACAAAAAGCAGTTCATTTATTGGTCGATCATATCGGCAATGATCTCAGCCGTATTGCCAATGAAGTGGATAAAGTGATATTAAACCTCGGCGACCGAAAAACAATTACCGACGATGATATT
>CAYMSG010000214.1:0-6691 GCA_964392955.1 uncultured Chitinophagaceae bacterium
CGCAAACGTCCCGCTCGGGCCACTCGAGGGGGCGGTAAATGTCACCGTAATTCCAGCAATCGGATTGTTTGAAGCATCTCGCACAATCGCCTGCAGATTTGTGGCAAATGCGGTATTCACCGTAGCGCTTTGTGGAGTTCCGGACACAACCGTGATACTGCCCGGAGGACCGCTGGTGTTAGTCAATGAAAACACCGCCGGACTACCGACACCAGAAACTGTGGCGTTTACATCGTACGAACCGGTCGTTGTGTTGGCAGTAAACACCGGGGCGGTGGCCAGGCCTAATGAATCAGTCGTCGCCGCGGCCGTGTTCGACCCGCTAAAGCTTCCCGTGGCCCCTGTCGTCGGAGCAGTAAAGGTGACCGTCACACCGGGAACAGGATTATTGGCACCATCCCGCACTATCACTTTTAAGCGTGTCCCAAAGGTCGTACCGACTTGAGCGCTTTGCCCCGAACCCTCAACAACGGTCACCTGAGCTGGAGCACTAGGTGTGTTTGTGAGAGTGAATAACGCGGAGGTTGCAACGCCGCTTACCGTTGCCGGGAGCTGGTACGTTCCAGCAATAAAGTTGGCTACAAACACGTTGGCCGTAGCAATCCCTCCAGCATTCGTCACAGCAGTATTTCCGCCGCCCGACGGGGACAGGGTTGTGGCAGTTCGGATTGGCACAGATGAGCGCGTGCATGGGATTATTCCCGAATCCCTGTCAGGTTAAACAAGGCACAGGCAGCCGCAGCACGTTCCATCAACTCAATGGAAGCAATCGGTTCGTGACTGATCGTATATGCATCCCATGCTTTGATTTGACCGGCTGAAAAAATTTTCATGCATTAAAGTTACAATAGCAAATAGAAAAATGAAAAGGCCTGATGAAGATCAGACCTTTTGAAGAAACCAAGAGAACAAATTATTTTTTGAGAAATGCAAACCGTACAGATACTGCAACGGTAGAAGCCCGGAAACGTACCGATTGTATGACCGTGAGTTCCGGTTTCCAATCGATGGTTAAATTGATCGGCACTTCGGTAAATTGATAGTCGAGTCCGGCAATACCTGTGATACCAAGGTTATCGATTCCTCTAAATCCAACATACGCACCGCCGCCATAAAACCAACTCAGATTTTCAACCGCAGCAATGGGTTTAAAGATTTCATACAATGCACCCAATGCAATCGGGTCACGCAGGTTAAGGATGGCTTCTACTGCTTTGTTATTGTTGAAATGGTAGCGGTAGCTGAATCCGGTGGAAACAACCTGGTCGTTGCTGCCAAGCCGCACACCTGCCTGGTGACGGTATTGAGCAAATGAAACGGAAGTAGCCAGCAGGATCATGAATACAAGAATTGTTTTTTGAAACATGGATATGTTATTGATGATGTAGTTACTAAAATAATGCCAATAGGTTGAAGACCGTTTGCAGCAACTTGTTAAATCATTTGTTTGCTGTGTTGTTACTCAAACGCTGGATTTTTCGTTTACTGTGTGAAAGAAAACCTAACAAATTTTACAACGCCTTTTCTTGAAATGTGTTGCTGTGCAAAGATTACGACCGTTCTTTTTTTAGGGACTATATTTGCAGCTTTTAATACAGACACAGATGGCTACATTTTTGATCGTTACAATATTTATTCTCGGCTATTTACTGATTGCTCTTGAACATAGTGTAAAGGTGAATAAGGCTGCAACAGCCTTAATGACGGGCGTACTTTGCTGGACCATTTTTATTCTTGATAACAGTTCAGCACATTTCGTAAACGAAGAATTGCTCCATCATTTGGGGGAGATCGGCTCCATCCTGTTTTTTCTGTTAGGAGCCATGACAATTGTAGAACTCATTGATTCGCATAGCGGCTTTTCCATTATCACCCGCCGTATCAATACCAACAGTAAAAGCAGGCTGTTGCTGGTTGTTTCTGTGATCACTTTTTTTCTGTCGGCCTTACTGGATAACTTAACCACTACCATTGTAATGACCTCTTTGTGCGCCAAAATATTAAGCGAGAAAGAAGACCGGCTTTGGTTTGCAGGTATGATTGTAATTGCTGCCAATGCCGGCGGTGCATGGTCGCCGTTAGGGGATGTTACGACTACCATGTTATGGATTGGCGGACAGATCACGGCTTACAGTATCATCACACAAATATTTTTACCGAGTGTTGCAGCTGCTTTTCTTCCGGTGCTTATTGTAATGTATAAGTTTAAAGGCAAGAAGATCATTGCCATGCCTAAAGCAACTGATTCAGAAGTGGCAATCAGAGATGGGAAAATTGTACTTGTTTTTGGTATTGGCTTTCTCATTTTTGTTCCGGTCTTTAAAACCATTACACACCTGCCGCCTTTTATGGGAATGTTATTTGCATTGGGTTGTATGTGGATCATTACAACTGTACTGCATAAGAAAAAAGAATCAACCTTTGTGCAGCGTTACAGTGTAGCGCATGCGTTGCAAAAAATTGACACGCCGAGTATTCTCTTTTTCCTGGGTATCCTGTTAGCTGTTGCAGCCTTACAATCAAATGGGTTATTGGCCGAAGCGGCTACACATCTCAATGCATTTTTGAAGAATGATTATTTGATCGGCACGGCATTAGGTTTACTCTCAGCATTGGTTGATAATGTACCGCTGGTTGCTGCTGCGCAAGGCATGTACGATCTTACAACCTATCCCACTGATCATCCGTTCTGGGAATTTCTTGCTTTAACAACGGGTACAGGTGGCAGTGCCATTATTATTGGCTCTGCAGCCGGTGTTGCAGCCATGGGTATTGAAGCCATCAACTTCATGTGGTATCTGAAAAAGATCAGCTGGCTGGCATTGATCGGGTTCTTTGCAGCGATCGGTGTGTTTCTGCTTGAGCGGATGTTGTGGTAATGCTAGAGAAATAATTCCAGTTTACTTTTCGGCCGTTTACTTTCCAGCCATTGGAAGTTTGATAATTTTTTTTGATCATCCGGCAACTGGCGGATGGGGTAGGTAGTACCTTTTACTGAACTGCTGTATTTTATTTTCTGCGGGCTTCGGTCTTTAAAGTAAATGTCGATCATATCAGCTGTTGTTCGGTTCATACCTACATAGGCACTGTCATCGTCCTGTGCATAATAAATACTTTCAGCTGTACCTTTTGCTTTCACAAAATCAAGTTCGCCATCCATAAAATAGGCATTGATGGTGCGGCCCTTTATCTGATTAAAGAATTCAGCCGTTTCTTTTACATTTTGTACCAGCAGACCGTTTTCAAACACGTACATGCGTTTGGGTTTTTTATTTTCGGTGAATACAAAAATGGTATCGCCGCTTACCTGGCTTCCTTTGCTCCAGGCAATGGGGTTATGATATAATTCAAATACACTGTCAACTCCTGAATAAAATAAACTGTCGGATGTGGCCTGTAATGAGTCATTAAAAATGCGCACATTTCTGAAAGCAGTGATAAAGCGAATGGTATCGAGTTCTTCTTTAGGTCGAATGCGTTTTTGAATGGTTGTGTCAACAGGCGCAATAAGATTACTGTCTGCAAGCGGAATTTTTAGTGAGTCAGTTTGTACGATCACTGGCTGATCCCGTAATACCGGTGGTTTGGTTGTGATCACCGAATCTTTAACCGGTAATGGTTTTGGTTTTTCAGCAACAGGTGGGGAAATGACCGCTACTGCGATCGAATCTTTTTGCTGTACTGCAGCAATACTATCTGTAACGGTTTGGAGTGAATCGCTAACGACAGCAACCGTTGAGTCATTGGCTAAAAGAGAATCAACCTGCAGCACCTGCTTTCCTTTCACCGTATCGAATGCAGAAATGTAGCCGTTCTTCATTTGTGCAAGATCTTTCATCAAACCGGAATAAATAGTGTCGGCTGCTACATAAACCGAATCGCTTTTTTGTACAATCACCATAACTGGTTTTTCTGTTGCCAGAAAATTTTTCTTCTCTTTGTTAAAGAATACCCTGTTGGCAAAGAGGAGAGCACCTTGTGCAGTGTCTTTGTATTGTACATTTCCTTTTGCTTCTCCAAAACCCGATTTATCATCGAAGGCAAAATCATCGGCAATCATGGTCGATGTACTGTCCTGCATGCGGGAGCGGCTGCCGAATTTGGCTTGCTTTAATTTCAGATCATAGTATCCTTCTCTTGTATTGATGATCGATTTGCCTGTTTTGATAGTAGTGGGAGCAATAAAGGTAGCCACCTGGCTGCTGGTATTGTATAGTAATGAGTCGCTGGCAAGAGCCACTTCGGGGTCACTCATTTTTACATCGCCAATAAAATAAATGTCTTTTATATCGGCATAATAAAAACCGACATTGCTGGTAAGTGTTGTTTGTTTGCTTTCAATACGTCCGCCATTGCGATAGGTACCCACTTTGCCATTCATATCGTAGTCCATTTCATTGGTGTAAAGCGTACTGTTGCCGTCACTCAATTTTACGTTGTTGCGAAAAGTGGCCAGTTTCTTATTACCATCGTATTGCAGATATTGCGAATAGATATTGACAGAGTCGGCTTCCTTGATGTGCACATTGCCGTAGGCCTGCATGAAATTGGTCTTCTCGTTAACCACAACACTGTCGGCCCAAAAAAGCGTTGCTCCCTGGCGTATCTGTACGTCACCTATAAAAATATTTAATTGCGTAACCGAATCAACTGTTTTAAAGTCGAACCGATTGGTTTTGAGAATTTCAACCACACGTATTGTATCACTTGTTTGTGAAGGACGGGGAGGAGCTGATTTTTGTTGTGCATACAAACCGTGCATACACATCATCCAACAACACAGTAAACCAAAGCGAAAGCCCACGTTCAATTATTTTTGATTGTTATTGATACTGTCGGCCAATGGTGCTTTGAGTGGTTCTGTTTTATCTTTTTTTCCAAATACAGAGAAGCTTACATAACGTTTGGGATGCAGTTTAAAATCATCCAGCAAAATATTGAGGCTTCTGCTTGTGTTTTGTAAATTATTATACAGTTTCGGATCGTTGATCAGCAATCCAAGTGTACCATCGCCTTTATTGGCCTTCTGCAAAATTCCCTGTAATTGTGTGATGGTCGTGTTAAGATTGGCCACTGTTTCTTTGATCTGAATTTCGGAAAGGGTTTGCGATGTGTTTTTCAGGTTTTCGATGGTGGTATTCAGCTTTTCGTTGTTTGTGTTGAGGTTGGTGGTAAAGCTTTCTACATTGTTCAGCGTTTTGGCCAGCGATCCGTTTTTGCTGTCCATCATTACCGCAAGATTGTCGGAAGTGGTTTTGAGATTAGCGATTACCAGCTTCAGGTTCGATTTTGTTTTTTCATCGAACATACTGTTCACATTACCCAGTACAAGTTTGAGTGAATCAACCGCCTGTTTGATATTCGCCATCACAGGATCAACGCTTTCCATCACTTTTGAAAATATATCAGGATTGGCAGTACTTTGAAGCGTATCGCCTTTGGCAAGATAAGTAGGGGAGTTACCGGGTAATACACTGATGGATGCACTGCCGGTTAAACTGCTGTTGATGATTGCTACTGAATTATCGGGGATGTTCACATCTTCCAGCAACGTAATGGTAACGATCACTTCACTTACATTTTTATCGAGGTTGTCGATTTTATACACATTACCAATCCGAAAGCCTTTAATCTTAACCTGGTTGGCCACTTCCAGCGAACCTACATCGGGAAAGCGGGCATAGAGTACATTCGATTTTTTCAGTAAACTCTTTCCTTTTAAAAAATTAAAGCCAAGCACAAGAAGGGTAACTGCAATAACGGTTAAGGCGCCTACTTTGGTTTCGTTTGAAACTTTCATGTGTTATTTTTTTATTCACTCCATCACATGTTCCCGCATTACCGGTAAATGAGCAATGCGTGTTTTCGCTGGAATGTGTTGGTGATGGGGAAACAGGTTGATTGGTTCCCCGGCCAAAAATAAGAAATGTTTATCCCCCACAAAGAAGAGTTAAGAGGAAACTAACAGTTACGGTAGCCGAAAGCGTTTATTTACGAGCGTTATCTGCCGCATTTTGGACAGTCGGGGATTTTTCAACGAGATCTTTGTATCGTTTAATAGATGTAGAAATGCTTTGTGCCATTTGCTGCTGGCCTTCCGGGCTCATCAGATATTCTTCTTCAGGCCGGTGGGAGAGAAAGCCCAGCTCAATTAAAATACTGGGCATAGCAGTGGCTTGCAGTACCCAAATACCTACCTGGCGTTGCTTTACACCACGGCTGAAGCGTCCGATACCTACAAACTCTTCTTCTACAATACTTGCCAGCTTTACACTATTAGCAAAAAAATTCTTGCTCCAGAGTGCCACCTGCTGTTTAACGATGGGGTCGTTGATGTTAACATTCAAACTGCCATCATCTTCTTCATTATGAAAAATATCTCCATTTTCGAGGATGAAATCCTCTTTATCGTCCTGCTTATGAGCGGCAAACACATAGGTTTCTGTGCCGTGTGCAGGGTTGGGGTGGTAGTATGTTTTAAAAACCGGAACCGTTCTTGTTTTCTTTACACGCTTTTTGTTCTTGCCTTTACCGGTAGTAACGTAGTAGGTTTGTGTACGTGAACCTTCTCTTCTTACTTCACGCAGCTTGGGAACATAATTGCAATGGATAGATACAAACAGGTCGCCTTTATTATTATTGGCGAAAGTGGCCCTGGCTTTATTATCTACAAAGTAAACGGTAGGTCTTG
>CAYMSG010000215.1:0-6671 GCA_964392955.1 uncultured Chitinophagaceae bacterium
ATCGATCCTACTGTTCTTACGTCTGTAATTTTTATTGAAGATGGAATTGCATATCGTGAATCAACAGCTGCTTTGAAAGTATGCCGGCACCTGGATGGCGGATGGAAATTGTTGTATGCACTCATCATTATTCCGGCAGTTGTACGGGATGGCATTTACAAATGGGTTGGCCGTAACCGTTATAAATGGTTTGGCAAACACGAAAGCTGTATGTTGCCTACAGTTGAACAACGTGCCAGGTTTGTGGATTAAATAGACGACGGACAATCATATCCTCCTACTCCACAATTCACAACTGACCACTTATTGACGATTACTTCATGTAATCACCATCTTAGTGAACAGTGAACTGCAACACGCCAATCGTACTTTTTACATCTTACATCATACATCTTACCTCTTACATCAAACCTCAAACTCCCCTTTCATATAAAACACACATTCCCCTCCCATCATCACACGCTCGTTATTTTTCTGTTCGCAAATCAAATCACCACCACGTTTACTCAATTGTTTTGCCACCATTTTTTTCTTATCCAGTTTTTCACTCCAGAAAGGAATGAGTTGTGAATGAGCTGAGCCTGTAACCGGATCTTCATCAATTCCTGCTGACGGAGCAAAAAAGCGGGACACAAAATCAACTGTCTTTCCCTTTGCAGTCAGAATAACCATCTCTCCTGTTTTCTTCATTGCAGTAAAGTCGGGTTTTGCATTCACCACATCTTCTTCGGCAGCCACTTCGATCAACAGATCACGGTACTTGTATGCACCAAGTATTTCTTTTACGCCTAGTATTTCTGCAATACCATCGGGATAATCGTTGATACGTTCGGGTTTCCACGACGGGAAATCCATCTCATAATTAAATCCGTTCTTTTCAACTTTCAATAATCCGCTTTTTGAACTGAATGTTACGGATGGTTTCGAAAAACCCAGTTGTGTGTACAATACAAATGCACTTGCCAATGTAGCATGGCCGCATAAATTAATTTCGAGCTCAGGTGTAAACCAGCGGATGTCATAATCAGCCCCATCAACTTGTGATGGCACAAAGAACACTGTTTCAGCCAGGTTATTTTCCATGGCCAACTTTTGCATCAACTCATCATCGATCCATTGTTCTAATGGCACAACTGCAGCAGGATTCCCTTTGAATAAAGTTGAAGTAAATGCATCAACCTGGTATAACGATAATTTCATACAAACATTTTTGAATTGCAAATTAGGGAAGGTTTCCCGACATGAATATGTGATTTTTGCGAACTGTTGTGAATGATCTCTTAATAAAATCGTGGCAATGCTAATTTAAACCGTACGACCATGATCCGGAAAACTACAATGAACAGAATGGATAAAATACTGGCGAGATTGCTGAGCATATCAATCTTTAACAGTAACAGGTAAAGGATACCGCCGAGAATGGAAACCGATGCATAAATTTCTTTGCGGAATACAAGCGGCACATTGTTGAGTAATACATCCCGAATAACACCACCGAACGAACCGGTAATAGTACCTAATGCTACACAAATACCCGGGCTAAACTCCAGTTGTAAACCTTTCTGCACGCCAATCAACGTAAACAGACCAAGACCAAAGGCATCAAACAGGAATAAAGTAATGGAAAAACGCTTCAGAAATTTACCGAAGAAAATGGTTACTATGGCCGCTGCAATAATAACCAGGGTTGTTGTGCCGCTGCGCAACCATCGAACAGGTGTATCACCAATTAACAGATCACGCAATGTACCTCCTCCAATGGCAGTAACAAACGAAAGAATGATGACGCCAAACGGATCGAGTTTTTTCTCGATGGCAGAGAAAGCACCTGAAACAGCGAATGCAAACGTTCCGAGTATGTCGATGATGGAGAGGAAGGACATTGTAGTCAATGGTGAATGGTCAATGGTGAATAGTGAATGATAAATTACGCAAAGAGTTTCATTAAACTTGAGAAAAATTGCAATTATTAATCATACGTGAGCGTCAGACGAAATACGCTCACTACTCCCTACTCCCTACTCACCACTCACTACTATAATCACTCCGCCATCATCTCCTGCAATACCGTTACAATTTCTTCTGCATTTGGTTTGCTGAAATAATCACCATCGCTGCCATAACCGGGACGATGCGCCTTACCGGTAATTGTACGTGGAGCCACGTCAAGATATTTGTAACCGCCTTGTTCTTCCATCACTTTGTTGAACATATAACCAGCCGCACCACCTGGTACATCTTCATCTATAAAAACAATACGGTTTGTTTTCTTTAACGATTCGAGAATAACATGCTTCACGTCGAAGGGAAGAAGTGTTTGCACATCTATGATTTCGCAACTGATACCCAAACGTTCCAGTTGGTTCGCTGCCTCATCAATGATACGAAGAATGGAACCGTATGATACAATGGTAATATCTGTTCCCTGCCTGATCACTTCCGGCACACCCATCGGCACCGTAAATGTTGAAAGATTCGCAGGTAGTTTTTCTTTTAAACGATAACCATTTAAACATTCGATCACCAAACCCGGCTCATTGCTTTGTAATAATGTATTGTACATGCCTGCGGCCTGCACCATATTACGTGGCACACATACATACATGCCTCGCAAACTGTTAATGATCATTCCCATGGGTGAACCGCTGTGCCAGATACCTTCTAACCGATGGCCTCTTGACCGTACAATCAGTGGTGCACTTTGCCGGCCGGCCGTACGGAACTGAAGTGTGGCAACATCGTCCGTTAATGGTTGTAATACATACACCAAATTATCGAGGTATTGAATTTCAGCAATAGGACGCAATCCACGCATGGCCAATCCAACACCCTGTCCCATGATCGTAAGCTCACGAATACCTGTATCAAAAATGCGCTGTTCCCCATGTTTTGCCTGTAAACCGGCAAAGCCCTGGTTCACATCACCAATAAAACCAAGGTCTTCTCCAAACGCAACTACTTTGGGATGATTGGAAAACAACTGATCAAAATAACGGTTGAGAATTTCGTATCCGTTCAATGTAACAGTGTCGGCATCATACACAGCTTTTATCTCTGCCACACGCATGGCACTGCCTGCACCCTCGTGATACAGATGCGAATTATACAACGATGAGTTTTCGCTTTGCAGCCGTTTGTATAATTCATTGGCGCTCGTTTGTGCAAGACCGGCAACAGAAATGCATTTAAACAAGGTACTCATTACATCTCTTCGGTTAGGCTCCCTGTTTCCCTCGAGCTCTGCCAGCAGCTTTTCAACTTCTTCATTCTTTGCAGATGAAATTGCCGACTGACGTACGGCAGCAGCCACTTCTTTCACCTGTGCCTGGATCGGTAATTCATACGCAGCCCATGCAGCATTCCGTTCACTACGTACAAACTCTTTGGCTTCACGTTCCACCTGGTTCAGTTCATCTTCAACCGCAAGATTGTTTTCAATGATCCACTCTTTCATTTTTTTGATACAATCCCATTCACGTTCCCATTGCAACCGTTCTGTTGTTTTATAACGCTCATGGCTACCCGAAGTTGAATGCCCCTGTGGCTGCGTTACTTCTTCAACGTGAAACAAAGCAGGTGTATGTGTTGAACGGATCTTTTCAATACCGGCTTCAAACACTTCGCACATGCCTGCATAATCCCAGGCTTTTACTTTATAAATTTCAATACCATTGGTTCCGTCTTTTTTCTGAAACCCTTTCAGTGCTTCTGAAATAGAACCTTTGGTTGTTTGATATTTTTTGGGAACCGAAATACCATATCCATCATCCCACACAAAAACCGCCAGCGGAATCTGCTGTACTGCTGCAGCGTTCATGGTTTCCCAGAAATGGCCTTCGCTTGTAGATGCGTCGCCAATGGTTGCAAAACATACTTCACTTCCTTTATTGGAAAGCTGGGTGAAAGGTTGGAGAGAAGGAGATTGGCGGAACAACTTCGATGCAAGTGCCAACCCTACTGATCGTGGCATTTGCGAAGCCGTTGGAGCCATGCCCGAGGTAAGGTTTTTCCGGTTGACCAAGTCAAGCACCTCTCCGTTTTCATCAACCATGGCCGTAGCAAAATGTGAATTCATTTGCCGGCCGGCGCTGTGCGGATCATGTGCTGTATCAGGATCAGCATACAACTGTGCAAAAAACTCTTTTACTGTAGCCGCACCGGTTGCAAAAGCAAAGGTTTGATCACGATAATAACCACTGTAAAAATCACCCGGCCGAAAAAATTTTGCCATCGCCAGCTGGGGCACTTCCTTGCCATCACCAAAAATGCCAAACTTGGCCTTTCCGGTTAGTACTTCCTTGCGGCCAAGTAAACTTGCCTCACGGCTGAGACAGGCGATCCGGTAATCCTGCAACACTTCCTGGCGAAAGTGCTCAAACGAAAGTTGTTGCAGCTGGAGGCTATCGGTAGTAGTTGAATCCATGCCGCAAAAATAATTGTTTTACAGGCACGTTAACACTTGTAAGTTACTTTGGTGAAAACAGGCCCGTTACTGTGTAAAAATCAAGCGTGTTTGAGAAAAGCTGATATCAACAAAACGTCCGGAAAAATATTTTGCCATTAAAATTTTGTAAAAGGCAACCCTTCCGGGTGATGAACTGTCTTTAGTTATCCTTACTTTTACAAGTAAATTCAACCTTTTATGAAAAAACAAGTAATCGTATTTGCCTTGGGCCTGTTCCTGACCACTGCCGGTATCGCTCAAAATCATGATGGACATAACCACGCTCCTCAAACCGCAGCAGCCCCCAAAACCGACGACATTAGGTTTTCAGAAACAACATTTGATTTCGGAAAAATTCCACAAGGTAAACCCGTCACACACATTTTTACAGTTGAAAATATTGGTAACGATTCTCTGAAAATTGAGAATGTGCAGGCATCCTGCGGATGTACCACACCAGAATGGACAAAAACACCCATAGCCAAAGGCGGTAAAACAACGATTAAAGTGGGATACAACTCAGCGGCTGAAGGAGTGTTTGATAAGACGATCACCGTTTATTACAATGGCGGACAGGTTAAGGTGTTGAACATTAAAGGCATTGTCTGGAAAACTCCTGATCAATCAGCACCAACAAATCAGGCATTACATATTTTTCAATAACATAAAATAAATGAATACAATGAAACAGTTCATGATCACACTTGTTGCACTTTTTGTTTTTACAGCAATAAATGCGCAAAGCAAAAAACCGGCAGATGTTGTAAAGTTCACCAGCGAAACCGTTGATCTGGGTAAGGCAAAACTTAACAGTCCTGTTACCGCCACTTTTACATTTACCAACACAAGCAATGCAGATATGGTAATTGAAACCGTAACACCAGGTTGTGGTTGTACCAAATCAGATTATACAAAAGAACCCATTAAGCCGGGCAAAACAGGAACCATTACAGCTACATACAATGCAGCAACACCCGGAAAATTTACAAAAGCTGTTCGTGTAAAATTTTTAGGAATTGATGAAGAACAAGTGTTGAACATCTTCGGGGTGGTAGAGCAGTGATAACAGCAATACTCATTTCAAGAAGTCTCCTGAAATTCCAGGAGACTTTTTTTATTCCTCCCAACGAAAAGAAGTGGCACACCCTATCTTTGCGCACATATGTTAGCAATCAGTAATCGGGGCAACCAGATGCCCGCCTCTCCCATCAGAAAACTGGTTCCTTATGCTGAAGCAGCTAAAAAAAGAGGAACCAAAGTATTTCATCTCAATATCGGTCAGCCCGATATAGAAACCCCACCAGCTATATTGGATGCCGTGCGGAATGCCGATATTAAAGTATTGGAGTACAGCCACAGTGCCGGCAATGAAAGTTATCGCCGCAAGCTGGTACAGTATTATCAAAAAGTAGGCATCAATGTCAGTTACGATCAGATCATGATCACCACCGGTGGAAGCGAAGCCATCCTGTTTGGATTCTTTACCTGTTTAAACCCGGGCGATGAAGTGATTGTACCCGAACCTTTTTATGCCAACTACAATGGTTTTGCCTGTGCGGCCGGCGTAACTGTAATTCCTATTACATCGCATATTGAAACAGGTTTTGCACTGCCACCAATCAGTGAGTTTGAAAAAGTGATCACGCCCAAAACAAAAGCGATCATCATCTGCAGTCCCAATAATCCAACTGGTTATTTATACAGCAAAGAAGAAATGTATAAGCTCCGGGATATCTGTCTGCAGCATGATCTCTATCTCTTCAGCGATGAAGCCTATCGTGAATTTTGTTATGATGGCGAGTATGTAAGTGCATTACATATTGAAGGATTGGAACAACATGTGGTATTGATGGATACAATCAGCAAACGTTATAGTGCCTGCGGTGCACGACTGGGTGCTTTGGTTACAAAAAACAAAGCGGTGTACGATGCCGCTATGAAATTTGCACAGGCCCGCTTGAGCCCACCCGGTTTGGCACAGATCATGGGCGAAGCTGCCATTGATTTGCCCGAAAGTTATTTTGAGGCTCCCAAAGCGGAATATCTTTCACGCCGAAATTTATTGGTGAAGCGATTGAACGCAATGCCCGGTGTGGTTTGCCCCAACCCCGGCGGCGCTTTTTATGCAATGGCAAAACTGCCCATTGATGATTCAGATAAATTTTGTCAGTGGTTACTCGAATCGTTTTCGCATAACGGGCAAACAGTGATGCTGGCACCTGCTACC
>CAYMSG010000216.1:0-6667 GCA_964392955.1 uncultured Chitinophagaceae bacterium
AATGATATGTTTTCGTTTTACGATCTGCAGGTGCAGGAAGTGTATGGTGATTATCATTTTGAGCCCTACCATGTAAACAACTCGCCACGGCTGATCATTCTTGCAAAGAAGATGAAATAGGTTGGTTGGTACAGTCATCAGGACCAGCAGGGATCAGGGTTTCACATTCGCTTTTTTGTTATTCAGCAACATCCAGCGGGATGATTCGTACAAAGCAATTGTTTCAACAGCCATTTGCTTTTTTGTTGTTTCATACTTTTCCTTCGTCAGCAATGGCGCATTGAAATGTAAGGGCACGAGGGTGTCTTTTTGCAGATTCATGTTGAGAATATAGTAAAACTCGTTGTTGAGCATACCGATTTTTGCTTCATCATGGTGAATAATAAAGGCAAAATCTTTACCGGCAGGTTTTCGTAACAGGTCTCTGCCGATGGTGCTGTTGGTATAAGGCTGATTTAGCAGGCCTGCAATTGTTGGCAATACATCCACCTGGCTCACCACTTCTTTCCTTTTTTCCGGTTTAATATAGCCTGGTGCATAAAAGATCAGTGGTATATGCTCATCGGTGAGTCGTTCATTGGTCCATGCATCAGGATACAATGCACTGGCATTTCCTTTTACACCATGGTCGCCAATAAACACGAACAATGTATTGTTGAACCAGGGTTGTTGTTTGGCAGCTTCCATAAACTGTTGAATACTATAGTCGGTGTATAGCAGCGCCTCCAATTCTTTTTGCGAATCAAATCCATACTTCTTCAGTAAGAGCGGGTCTACCTGTTTGGCCGCCACGGCAGCCGTATCTTCTTCCGGTATTACAAACGGACGGTGATTGTCGGCTGTTTGTATAATGCTGAAAAACGGAGTTGTTTGCTGCGATAAAACCTCGTTAGCTTCTTTAAACAGGTTTTTATCGCTGATGCCCCACACGTTGAATTTGGGACTTTTGTACATCCCTTCTTCGTACAAATGAAGTCCGTTTACATTGTTTACCAGCAACCCTTTGAAATTATTGAATTCACTGTTTCCTCCTATGAAATAGAATTTTTCATGATTGGCAAATGAATTGATAATTGTATGTTGATCAATAGCTTCCGCATTTCTTGTTGAAAATTTACTCAACTGTACATCGGGCACTCCACTCAGCATGGCAAATACTCCTCTTGCAGTTCCGAAGTGGGGCGAAAAACATCGTTCAAACAGCAATCCCTCATCGGCCAATTGTTGCAAATAAGGAGTGGTATTGAGCGGATTGCCGCTCAAGCTGGTTTTGTACATGCTCAGCGATTCGCAGATTACCAGCACTACATTCATTGGCTTTGCTGGTTGCATAAATACTTCCCTGCGTTGAAAGTTGAGCATCGCAGCTTCCTGCGGAAGTTGCAGGAGCTCTTTCATTGTTTCAAATTGAATTTTGGCACTACCATCGTCTGCAAAAGGTTTGCGGAAGCGAAGCGTAGTAAAAAAATTCTCCAGTGGGTTCAATGCCAGATAGGCTTTGAAATTATCACCCAGCCGGAACGCATCTTTCCACATTAACGGTTTAGCGGGGTTACTGCCCGCTACTCCAATCAACAGTAACAACATCATCCAGACTGTACGCATGGGTTTAAACGGATGCTGCACAGTATGAACTTTTGAATGGCTGCGTTGAAAAAAGCGATACAGCAGGTAAATGATGAGCGAAAGCAGAATGAATATCCAGAACAAAGGATACGATTGCCACAGCATGCTCATGGAAATTTTAAAGTCTTCAATAAAATTGAGAGCGCTGGCATTTAATCTTGTTTCAACATAGTCAAAATGACCAAAATCGGCTCCAAAGAAGAATAACAGAAAACTGCTCATCACCACCAGGTAAACGATCCAGAACCGTTTTGTTTTGGCCGATTGAAAAGGAGAGAAACGATGGAAGCTTCCGGCCAGTAATAATGGAGCTAATAAAATACAAACCCACCGCAGATCGAAACGGATGCCCATTAAAAAAGAAGGAACCGCATCGGCAAAAGACACATCCTCCGGTCTGAACGAAAGAAAAGTCAATAAACGCATCATGCTGAACAACAGCATGAAAAACAAAAACAAACGTAATACCCAACGGGAAGTTGGGGGTAACTGAAAGCGATGACCCATAGTTTCCTTAAGCAATGGGCAAAAGTAGAAAGAATTCTTTTGTTGCAGCTTTTATTCCATAAACGGTTCACTATATTTGACAATATCATGTTGAAGCCAGTTATACAGTTCGACCGTTCCCTCTTTTACTACATCAATAATAAATGGAGCAACGATTTTTTTGATGCGGTAATGCCTTTTGTGCGTAACCAGTATTTCTGGGTGCCGGTGTACCTGTTTCTTCTTGTTTTTGTGATTACAAACTTTAAATCAAAAGCCTGGTGGTGGATTCTTTTTTTTCTGGCCACATTTGCGTTAACCGATATGATCAGCACACAGGTATTCAAATCGTTTTTTGAACGCCCCCGCCCCTGTGCCGATGCTGTTACATCGCAAACAGTGCGCATGCTCATCCCCTGCAGTTACAGTTATGGATTCGTATCATCGCATGCCGCCAATCATTTCGGGATTGCCATGTTCCTGTTTGGAACGATGAGACAGTTTTCCCGCACATGGATCTGGCTGGCTTTTTTCTGGGCCTTCCTGGTTTGCTATGCACAGTTGTATGTTGGGGCTCATTTTCCGTTTGATGTAATGGGTGGCTGTGTATTGGGGCTGTTGACCGGACATCAGACGTCCCGCATTTTTAACCGTCAGTTTGGTGGGTTGCAGGTTAACTGATTGTTGTGAAAACTGCTGAAAAAAGCTGATTGGCAAAAGCTTTGTACATTTGTCGCATATACTACAATGGAGATTTTTATATTATTCGTTCTTATTTTTCTGAATAGTTTGTTTGTGATCGCTGAGATCACACTGGTTTCTGCCCGTCGTTCCCGTCTTGAAATGTTTGCTGCAAAAGGCAGCAGCAGTGCCCGTACCGCCTTAGAACTTTCTGAAAATCCGGAAGTATTTCTATCCGCCGCACAAATCGGGATTACATTAATTGCCATTTTAACGGGTGTGTATTCCGGTGAAAAATTCGGCAAAGACCTGATGCCTTTAATTGAAAAAATTCCTTTTCTGAAAGTATATGCTGAAAGTATTGCTACCGGAATTATCGTGGTGATCGTTACCATACTTTCCATCATTTTAGGTGAGCTGATCCCCAAACGGATCGGTTTGATGAATGCTGAAAAAGTTGCGATGGCTGTAGCTAAACCGATGAAGGTATTTGCAAAAGCTGTTCATCCGCTTGTTTGGTTTCTGAACCAAAGCACCAACCTGATTTTTCGTTTGTTCAATGTAAAAACTGTTTCGGATAACCAGGTAACGGAGGAAGAGATCAAAGCCATCATCAGCGAAGGAACCGAGCAAGGCGCTATTGAAGAAGCCGAACAGGAGATCATTGAACGGGTATTTCACCTGGGCGACCGGAACATTACATCGCTCATGACCCACCGGAACGACATTGTTTGGTTTGATATTAATGATACAGAATCATCGATCAAGGAAAAGATCATAAAAGAAACACATTCCATCTACCCTGTTTGTGATGGCGACCTTGACGACATCAAAGGTTTTGTTTCGATCAAAGACATGTATGTGTCTGATGATTTTACGCTGTTCAAAGATTTAATGAAGCCGGCTTTGTTTGTGCCTGAAAATAATTCGGCCTACCAGATACTGGAGCGTTTCAAGCAAGGGAAAATACACAGTGCATTTATTGTAGATGAATATGGAAGTGTGCAGGGCATGATTACATTGAACGATATTCTTGAAGCGATTGTGGGCGATCTTCCTGAACCGCATACCGATGATTATGAAATTGTGAAGCGGGATGATGGCAGTTATCTGGTGGATGCTCAAATTCCGTTCTACGATTTCCTTTCACGTTTTGAAAAAACGGAGTGGATGAATGAGGGTGAACAGGAGTTTGACACACTGGCCGGGTTTATTCTGCACGAACTGGAACGTATTCCACATGCCGGTGAAAAGTTCGATTGGAAAGGATTTACATTTGAAATTGTTGATATGGACGGCCACCGGATTGATAAGGTATTGCTCCATGTGCCCGATGGTGTTGGTGATGATAATTAATGATGATCAATACCCTTCCGCTTTTTATTTCGCATTTTAATAGCCTGAGTGTTTCGCTTAATTCTCTTTATCGATCACGTAAATGAGTGAACTGCATTGCTCTTTCCGAATCAATGCATTGATGTTTGAAACAAGTCCATTCCAGAGGCCTCGCAGGAAAAAACCATTCCTGTTCTTTTCACTCAGTAGGGAAATATAGAAACTATCGAGCCACATGCGTCTTGTTTTCACAACACTCAGACCGTGACGTTTCATTAACACCCGCATCGACTTTGGTGAAAAATGATACAGATGCCTGGGCACATCATACGAAGCCCAATTAGCACCATAAACAGCTGCATCTTTGCTGGTATAGTTTGGAACAGCTATTATAAGTTTACCATTAGGCGCCAGTAACTCTTTAATACGTTTTATATAGTCATCCAGTTGGTGCACATGTTCCAGCACATGCCACATAGTGATAACGCTGTATGTTTCGGCGGGTAACCGAAACAGATCTTCAGATGGATAAATATCGCAGTTGTATTGCTTAATTGCCAATGCTCTTGCTTCGGGATCTGGTTCCAGCCCAACAACACTCCACCCGGCTTTTACCATTGTACTAACAAATACACCAGTTCCACTTCCGATATCTAATAACATACCCACTTTTCGCTTTGACTCTTTTTTTACGAGCCGTTCCTTTGATATCATTGTGAAATGCCGGGCAATGTGATACAAGAAGTTTATAACTCCCTTTTTGGTATTGCTGTGTGATATATAAGCCGAAGACTGATAGTATTTCTGGATACCGGTTTCAGAAGGTATGCCCAATGTAAATCTCAAACCGCACATACTGCATTCTGCAATTTCAAATAACTCACCTGTTACAGTATTGTCTGTTGAAGATAAAACCGGTGAAAATTTCTCATTTTTACAAACGGGGCAATGTGTGTTGTTCATTCGTTGGCTCATAGTGAAGCAGTTCGTGTTTGTATTCGGTTATTGCATTCTGTATAAAGGTGTTGTTTCCTTTGATTTTATTTTTTGAGCATTTCCCTGTTTGTCCCACAAGTGCGTATATGTCATTGCGAAATACAAAATAGCAACAATCGCCAAGATGAACAAAAGAGTTGTGATAATCCACGCAAAACTGAAAGGTTTTCTGTGTTTTTGGTACAGAAATTCTTCCATTTCAAGATTTGTTTTCTCTTCTTCGCCTACCCGTATTGAATGCTGTGTGTTTTTACGAATAATTTTTTCTGCAACAACAGGCGTTCCTACGATTGTTTCAAATACCGATGTAAAATGAATCAATTGATTTTCTTCTTTTGTAAAGCGACCAATACCAGCCAATTCAACTTCATGTTTATTGTCCAATATACGTTTAAACTCTTCTGTAAAGATTTGCAGTTTCTTTTTTATTTCGTCGGCTGGTTGCCGTAATTCCTGCATCAGCCAAAGGTCAAAGCCCGGATCTGCTGCTGCTTCTGCGCTGTAATGGAGAATTGTTTCGGGTGCATGTAATAGCCGGTTGGGAAAATCCAGCCGTGCCGTCAATTGTTCAACAGAAAAAATTCAAATGCATTTCATAGAAACCTTTTTGTGTGTAGAAAGAAACCGTACGATCAAATCAACCATCCTATTGCTGCTTTTGGTCAAAAGTAAGCCTTATTCCCGCAAGTAAGTTAAAACCAACCACCTGGTAATTATTCCATCGCTGATAGCTATTGTTGAAGATGTTGTTGAACTGTCCCCATACACTCACAAGCGGATGTACTTTGAATTCCATGCCTGCATTCAAATCAAAAACAGCCGGTAAACGGGCACTGTTACCTGCTATGTCTTTTCTGTACACCGCACCTTGCCATCCAAACAAATCAGTTTTTACCATGATTTTTTTGGACGGTTGCCAGCGTAATGCTGCTGTTAACTCGATTGGTGTAATATGCCAGGGCCTGGCCTCATCCTGTTGCCGTACAAAATTGTAGATATCAATTTTGGCACTTGCGTTAAACTGATCCTGTATCACATATCCAATTTCCGATTGAAAATGTAAGCCTTGTAATTTTCCTTCACGCAGCACTTCAAACAAGCCGGGTTGTATGTGATTGCTGAACAACGGCAGATTGAGATACTCAATAAATCCGCCCAATACACGATAGTTGAATGAATTGGCTACTGTTCCTTTAAAACCTCCGTAAAACTCAGTGATCCGTGTATTATATTGTGATAATGGCTGATTGATCCACGGATTTTGTGAAGCAAGGAACTGATAGGTATTCTTACGCACATGCCCTGTCCATCCACCGGTGAGGATGATCTTCTTTTCCTGCAGATGCACATCTACCAGCACATCGGGCAAAACATTCAGTTTGCCCATATCCCAGGTAGGCCGGATGCCTCCTTTTATAAAAAGACGTGATGTTTTTAAAACAGCTGCTGCGTTTAAAAAGTACACATTGTTGCTGTAGGTTGTGCCGCCTGTTGGTGTATAGGTTGTAAGATCAACATTCCCACGAATCAACATGCCGAAGCT
>CAYMSG010000217.1:0-6656 GCA_964392955.1 uncultured Chitinophagaceae bacterium
GGCACCCATATCGGTGGATGTGTTAAAATGGTTTGCACGGCTCGATATCCATATTACACAGGCATTGGGGATGACGGAAGATTGTGTATACGCACACTTTGAACGTTACTACGAGTATAGACATGGTTCCGTTGGCAAACCATTTGCCGGACTACTGGTGAAAATTACAGAAGAAGGTGAATTACGTGTAAAAAGCCCCAGTAATACATTGGGCTATTACAAAGAACCGGAGATGACGGCCGAGTTGTTTGATGAAGATGGTTACTTGCGTACAGGTGATATCTGCGAATACGATCATGATGGTTTTTTATTTGTAACCGGACGGTTGAAAGATCAGTTTAAAACCGATAAAGGAAAATATATTTCACCGGCACCCATTGAAATGAAACTGCTTGCCAATGCAGATATTGAACAAACCTGCGTGGTAGGGATGAGTATTCCACAGCCGATAGCTCTGGTAACGTTATCAGATATCGGCAAACAAAAAACAAAAGAAGAGATCAATCAAAGTCTTACTGAAACATTGGCAGCGATCAATCCGCATCTCGAAAAACATGAACGTTTGGAAAAAGCGGTAGTAATGAAAGAAAACTGGACGATTGAAAATGGGTTACTTACACCCACACTGAAAGTAAAACGAAACCAGGTGGAGAAAATTCATCAGCAGTTTTATCCAAGATGGTTTGCCATTGATGGAAAAGTGATTTGGGAATGATAATCACTTTGTTTGCCTTTACTTTGCAACAATGGAATTGCAAACAAAAGTTCAATCATTCCGCTTTGGTGATTATAAAGTAGATGCAGTTGTTCCGGATGCGTTGGCCTTGCAAGAGGCGTTCGAGAAACAACAGCTAACAGATCCAACAATAGCCACACCTTACTGGGCACAGGTGTGGCCCGCCGCTTACGCACTGTGCGAATTCATTGCAACAGAACCTCAGTGGCTGGAGAATAAAAAAATTCTGGAACTGGCGGCTGGTCTGGGATTACCTTCATTGCTTGCGTCGCAATTTGCAGCACAGGTTACCTGCAGCGATCATATTCCAGAAGCAGTTGAATTGATGAAACAATCGATCACTAATAATCATTTGACGAATATCAATGCAACCATCATTGACTGGAATCATCTGCCAGATGATCTGTCGTGTGATGTATTGTTACTGAGCGATATCAACTATGAAGCGCAGGTTTTTGAAACGGTGTTTACTGTAATCCGTTCGTTCATGCAAAAAGGAACCACTGTTATACTTTCCACACCACAACGGCTGATGGCCAAACCATTCATCGACCGGATATTACCTTACAGTATTTTCTGGGACGAGAGGTTTGTAAGCAACAACGGCCCTGTAGTGGCTTGCTCTATTTATGTTTTGCAGGAAAGATGACCTTATTTCTTCAATACTTTTTCCAATCGTTTAAGATCGGTAATTTCTGCTGCAGATAAAATTTCGTTGTTGTCGTATTTATTTTTCAGGAACAATACCTGTTTGTGTTGCGGGTACTTTGCAAGAATGGCATCCAGTATTACTCCAATGGATTCATCTTTTGTAAAGAAAGCTGTTGGAGCCGATGCAGCAGCACGTTCACGTGTTTGCTTTTTGAGAATGATGGCTTGCAGTGTTGCCAGTTTATGCTCCGGCACTTCCGGAACTTTTGTTGCTTTTTGCAACAGTCCCTCCAGTTGTTTTTTACTCAGGCTGCCACGCTCTTCGTATTGGAAGGCAAGACTTTGAATAAATGTTGAATCAGGTCGGGCGGCCAACATTTGCTGCAACACGTCCCGCACCACATCTACATCCTGTTTTTTTCGTTGCATGATGATTACTTTTCTTCTCCTATCTGTTTGATGAGATCACGAATCACTACCGAAGCAGTGGTAGCTCCAAATACGGCGGGCAGATAAGAGATGGTTCCGTAAGCCGATTTCTTATAATTCTTTCCGTCGGTCAGCATCAAACTTTCTTTGATGGGCTCTTCAGGTGAGAACACCACTTTCACACCACGACGGATGCCATGATTTTTTAAATTCTTGCGGATCTGTTGTGCAAACGGACAGTTATAGGTTTTTGAAATATCCACTACCCGTAATTGTGTGGGATCAAGTTTAGCACCCGCCCCCATACTGCTGACCAATGGCAACTTGCTTTCATACGCCATCCGAATAAATGTGATCTTGGGCGTAATACTGTCAATGGCATCGATCACATAATCGGGTTTATAAGAAAGCTGCTGCACCACCATTTCAGGGTTTACAAACTCCTTCACCACATTTAACTCCAGCTCGGGATTGATGGCCTGCAATCGTTCGGCCATGATCAATGCTTTCGACACACCATGATTGGTTGCCAATGCAGGCAATTGACGGTTGCGGTTTGTAGGGTCAACCACATCACCATCAATGATCGTCATTTTTCCAATGCCGCTGCGTGCAATAAACTCTGCAGAAAACGAACCCACACCGCCCATTCCAACAATCATCACATGCTTTTTGGTAAGAGCACGAACCGTTTCTTCGCCGATCAATAAACTGGTGCGTGAAAGCCAGGAAATATCATTCATTATTTTGTGTTATTACGTTACCAAATAACTTGGTCGCATTTTTCAAAAGCTGCAAACTAAGCGAATCTTCGTCAATTTGAAAAGCCGAAGCTGCAAGTATATAAATTTCTTCGATCGATGCTGTGCTGTTATCTGTTTCAAGCAACACCTGTTCCATTGGTAATGCTGCCAATACAGAACGCAGATTTTCCTTCTGCAATCCATGACCAAACGACAGATAATAACCTTGCGCTAGCAACTGCAAGGCCAGTTCTTTACTTTTAGTAAATCCATGAAACAAAACGGGAACATTTACCTGTTGCTGTTTCAGCAACTGCATTGCTTCTGCATGTGCACGTACACAATGAACGATTAATGGTTTCTGTAGTTCGTTCGCCAGTTGTATATGTGCTGCAAACACCCTTTGCTGCAACACAAAATCTGTTGCGCATACTTTATCCAAACCAGCTTCACCAACCGCAACTACATTTTGCAAGCGGCATTTTTCTTTTACAGTTTCAAATTGTTGCTCCCATGATGCTGCAGTAATAAACCAAGGATGCAATCCTACAGAATACAGACTACCCTTTTCAATAGCATCAAAATTTTTATACAGGTTGCCAATACTGATGATTCCTTCAACCGGTTGTGTATGATGTGTATGAACGTTGATGTACAATTGAGCAATTTGAATCGTTAAAACAAACGCAGTTGATTTTGATCGGGCTGTGGCTTTTTCTTTTTCAGCAATGAACGGCGTACAATATTGGTTATTCCATCAATACAAAACAATTCCGATTCTTCGTAACGGGAAGCCACGATCACCTTTGTATCACCTGCATGTGGCTGAAACAAAGCGTCCACCAGTTCCGGCCGGTTATTATTTTTTGACAGATGCGATAAAATCAAATAACTGAGCTGCGGTGTCCGGTAATGCAAAAAAACATCCAATGCCTGCTGATTAGACAGATGCCCTTCATCACTGCTGATCCTTTTTTTGAGATGATACGGATAGTTTCCATTCGCCAACATCTCTTCACAATAATTTGATTCAAGAAAAACAACATGGCTTTGCTGAAAATAGTTGAGTACCTGTTTGCAGGCATACCCAATATCAGTGATTACAGAAATATTTACTGCAGCATGACTGATCATAAAACTAAAGGGATCAGCAGCATCATGCGATTTGCTGAAACATTTCACCTGTAATTCACCAACAATAACTGTTTCATCTTTTCTGAAATATCGTATGAGTCGCTCTTCAATTACCAGATTGGAGTTCGCCAACGTTTTTTGTGTGATGTAAACGGGCAACTGGTATTTTTTGCTCAGCGTTTGTAATCCGGCAATATGATCGCTATGTTCATGCGAAATAAAAACAGCTTTCACTTGCTCCATCCGCAATCCAAGCCGATGCATCCGCTTCTCTGTTTCTTTGCAGGAAAGTCCGGCATCTACAAGTATTGCTTCGTTGCCATTGCCGATAAAATAGCAATTGGCATTGCTGCCCGAATTCAATGAAGCAAAATAAACTCCCATGATCGTGTAAAAATAAGGGATCGACCGAGTGTTTCAACATTCGTTGAACTTCGCCTATTTAATTGGGATGTTTTTCTGCATATCTTTTTTTGATTTGCAACCGCTTACCGGGTTTTAATTTCTTGAGTAAAATACCGGCTGTTGCTTCTGCATGAATTATAAAATGAATACCGCCGGCTCCCATCGAAATTTCACATTGCTTTACTTCGAGATGATTGAACTGCAGATCAATTTTATCACTCGACTTTCCCCTGGCAATCGCCGTTTCTACCAGCTGCGGTATGGTATCAATTAAATTGTCCATTTTAAGGATCAGCCGGGAAGCAATGGTATCTTTCACCTGTTGATGCAGTAACAGATCTCCTGCATTTACAAGTGTGTTGTTACTGCTTACAGCATAATCAAAATTCCGGATCTTGAGCGTTTGTGTTTCTGCATCAAATTCAAGCCGGCCACTTGCAATCAGCTTGCCTTTGATATCCCTGCTTGTAACCACTTCAATGGAAATGCCCTCTTCTGACGCATATGCCTGCATCGATCTGATACTTACTGAATAGCCTTCGGCGGTAAACGATTTTCCGGTCAACTGTTTATTCAATTCATCATTGATCTCTTCGAACGATGTGTATGCATAGAGATGAATATCGGATGCTGTATTTGTTTCTTTCAGTAACCGGTAAGGTGGAAATGGCTGTACCGCAGGCAGCAAAGATGTATCAGTCAGCATCTGTGTTTTTGCCAGCACTTTTGTTTGACAGGTAATGGTTGAATCATTCAGTTCAATTCGTCCTTCAATGGAGGTACAGTTAAAATTGATCCACACCAGTGGTGGCTTTTTATGAATGATCATTGGTTTTTGCAGATCACCCCACAGCTTTGCCAATGCGGGTCGGATTGTTACGGTTTTCTTTATTTCCGAATCAATAATGGCTGTAAGTGTTCCTTCATTGTCCTGCAGCCATGCATTGATCTTTTTTTTGAGATTCTTTTTAAACGGCCCTACCTGGAAAACAGGTTCTTTGATCCATTTCAACTGATCAATTGTAAACGACGTTACAAGGTTCCAGTTTTGATCTAACGACACCGGAGTTGATAGTTGAATGTTCACCGTTGCAAACATTGTATCGGCCGAAGTAGTGAGCCCTTTGCCCAGTCGGCTTTTCAATAAAACAGCTTCCAGTTGCAAGGGAACCATGCATACAAGTTGTTTGCTGTTGGAACTGATTTGAATCCGTCCTGTTTTTGTTAAGATCAGTCTTGCCTCATCCCGTTTATCGTTCAGTGGATTGATCACTGTTTCAAGAAATTTCCCTTTCACTACTTGATTAATCCATGTTTCAAAATTTTCCAGGTCGTATCGCACCGGTATATGAAAAGCAGATAAAGGCAAGTCAATCGAAACACTGTCAGTAACAGGTTTTGGATTTACCGCAACGTTCGTTTGAAAACAACCTCTGCAGCCTGCCAGTGCAAGCATCCACAAAACTGCAACTGATATAACAAGTGATGCCTTCATATGTGCGTATAAGAGCATTTAAAAATGTAATGCTTTCCGGTTGCATCTGCTATTCAACTACAAAATGAATCTATTAAGTACGATTACTGTGCCAATTCATTTTTTCACTCCGATTCTTTTGATTTAACTGAGATGAATATTGATTTTTTAATGCTATCGAATTGAATAACACACTTGTAAGAAAAACGATCTGCGATACTTGAACTACCGAAAAAAATTCTTCACCCACCGTTAACGTTTCCACATGCTGTGAATAAGTACCTTTATGAAAATTGATTTCCAATAAGTAATATTGGATACAGATGGAAGGGTTAGAAGTATCATTGCTCAAATGCTGCTTTATTGTGAACATGGTTTGGTTCTGAAATCGTACTGCTACGCAAAGGCCACACGTAGTAAACATTATTCCGGTACCGACCGCTAAACTGAAAAAACTTTGACTGAAACAATCATCAACCTCGAAACCGTTAACCCGATTGAATTTTTTGGTGTAAACAACGGCAAGCTCGATCTCCTCAAAAAGAAATTCCCGCTCTTAAAGATTTTATCACGTGGCACACAGATCAAACTCAGCGGCAGCCCCGAACAGGTTGACCAGGCTAAAGAAAAAATTGATCTGCTGATTGCATACTTAGAGCGGAACGGTCAACTCAGCGAAAATTATTTTGAACAAATTCTTGGCGGCGACGACCAGGAAACAGTAGATGCATTTGTAGAACGCAATCCCAGTGAAGTATTGGTGTTTGGACCCAATGGCCGCACCGTTCGTGCACGCACACAAAACCAGAAAAAGATGGTAGCTGCTGCCGATAAAAATGATATTGTGTTTGCAATAGGTCCTGCCGGTACGGGTAAAACGTATACAGCTGTTGCATTGGCAGTACGTGCCTTAAAGAACAAGCTGGTAAAGAAGATCATTCTTACACGCCCGGCTGTTGAAGCGGGTGAAAGTCTTGGTTTCTTGCCCGGCGATCTCAAAGAAAAGATCGATCCTTATCTGCGTCCGTTATACGATGCATTGGATGATATGATCCCTGCCGACAAACTCGGTTACTACATGAGC
>CAYMSG010000218.1:0-6656 GCA_964392955.1 uncultured Chitinophagaceae bacterium
TGCCAGCTCCACATGCAAACGTTTATTGCGGGCTTGTTTGTAATTGATCTCTGCTTCGTTCAATACATTCAAAGCACTGATGATATACGATGCAGATGTTTTCTTTGCTGCAGTAATGTAACGGTCTTTAAAACTTTCAACTACTTCCAGCAAATTGGCTACACGTTCATCTTTACACACTAATAAATTACGGAAGAACTCAGCCATGGCGTTGAGCACCATGTCGCCTTCAAAACCTTTGCGGTTAATATCATCAAACAACAACATACCCGTTGCAAGGTCTTGTTGCTGCATGGCATCGAGTAACTTGAAGAAATAATCAGCATCTAAAATATTCAGATGTTCTAATGTATTTTGATAGGTCAATTCACCATTGGTAAAACTCACGATCTTATCCATGATGCTGAGTGCATCACGCATACAGCCTTCGCTTTTTTGCGCAATTACCTGCAGGGCGGGTTTCTCTGCTTTCAGTTCTTCTTTATCAACAATTTCCTGTAAGTGTTCAACTGTATCATTAATGGTAATGCGTTTGAAATCGAAGATCTGGCAACGACTGAGAATGGTTGGAAGAATCTTGTGCTTTTCCGTTGTAGCCAAAATAAAAATGGCATAGGAGGGAGGTTCTTCCAGTGTTTTCAAAAAAGCGTTGAAGGCACTGGAGCTGAGCATGTGTACCTCATCGATGATGTACACTTTGTATTGACCCATCTGCGGTGCAAAACGTACCTGTTCAATTAATGAACGGATATCATCCACTGAGTTGTTACTGGCCGCATCGAGCTCGTGAATGTTGAGCGATGTGCCTTCGTTAAAGGTGCGGCAACTCACGCATGTATCGCAAGCCTCACCATTCGGCTGAATGTTTTCGCAGTTGATAGTTTTGGCCAGGATACGGGCACAGGTTGTTTTGCCCACACCACGTGGACCGCAAAACAAAAATGCATGCGCCAGCTGGTTGTGGCTGATGGCATTTTTTAATGTTGTAGTAATGTGACTTTGCCCAACAACTGTATCAAAAGTCTGGGGCCTGTACTTCCGTGCCGAAACAATGAATTTATCCATAACTGCGGCTGCAATTTAGTGAAAAAGCGAGTTAGACCTGAAAGGTTTACCTAACCCGCAATATTCACCCCAATCAGTTTGCCTATGCCAAACGTAATAGCAGCTGCAGCTAAGCCAAACAGCACCTGCCGGAAACCTGAAGTCCAGATGCTTTTGCCGGTGAACAAAGTGATGGCTGCACCAATAAGAAATAAACCCACTGCACTTAATCCAATACTCCAGATAATAAAGGTGAAGCCTGTACCGAAAAAGAAAGGCGCAACAGGAATAACAGCACCAATCGCAAACAAAACAAACGAAGCAATGGCGGCTGTCCATGCACTGCCTCTTAATTCTTCGGCATTAATGCCCAGCTCTTCTTTAATCAATACTTCATGTGCATGCGATGGATTGCTGATCACTTCCTTCGCCATTTGCTCAGCCTGTTCTGCAGGAATACCTTTGGTCATATAGATCAACTGCAGTTCTTTCATCTCTGTCTCCGGATTGTTTTCGATTTCTTCCATTTCCAATGCCATCTGTCGTTCGTACAACTCCTGCGAACTTTTTACCGAGATCCATTCGCCCAGCGCCATCGATAATGCACCGGCTAACAAACCGGCAAGCCCGGCCAGTAACACACCCGTTTCACCATTGGTTGCGCCGGCTACGCCCATCACCAAACTCATGTTCGATACCAATCCATCGTTGGCACCAAGCACGGCAGCACGAAGCGCATTACCGCCAACCGATTTATGTCGTCGGCCTTCCAGTGATGTTAACTTTTCGCTGCTGATTTTTGAATCGGCGCCAATTAAATTTTTAAGAATCTGTACATGATTATTTTCCGCGCCGGATAGAGGAATATTCTGTTTGGCTTTATCGCTCGATTGTTTATAAGCTAATACTTTTTCTGTTTGCATCAGCGAATCGAGAACATATTCATAACCGAAGATTTTTCCAATACGGTTGAGTGTTTTTGCACGCCACGATGGGGAAGGCAGTTCGAAGGCTTCACCTTTCTCTTTTGCTTTGGTCACCATTCCTTCTGCATGACTACGTTCGATAGCAGCCATTTGTTGATAAATCGATGCGATGGTGGCATTGTCTTCTGCTGCTGCTAACTGTGTGTAAAGATAAGCGGCATCAATTTCGGTTTGTACACTGGCGGCTGCTTTGTTCATTTGCTGAAGAGTTTGCTCGAATGTACTTCATCTGCTGCAGAAGAGCAGTGATGGCAGACATGTGTATTGATGACATAAGTAGGCAAGCCCTAGTAAGACCTATAAGGTTCGCCGGCACAGGGCTGTTGTGCTGCAAACCTTATAGGTATCGCTATAACAACGGATGCCGCTTAAACTCTTTCGTTCTGTCAAATAAAAAACGATAGGTAATTAAACGCCGGCTGATATGCGTACCCAGGCTGGCAGCCACATTCATCATGCGTGGATTAAAATCGCCGATCCATTGCATTTCATAATCATCGTACAACAGGGGAGCTTGTATCACTTTTGCCGCTTCAATGATCATAAAGGCATCTACGCCTTTGTGTTGATGTTCGGGCACAATGCCAAAGATGATGCCGGTGAATTTTTTATTGCGACGGGTGGCCTTGATCCATAAAAATTTCAACTTGCCCCACCAGTCGAACCGACCGTTTAAATGAAGAAACCATTGATTGAGATCGGGAAGATTCAACCAGATGGCAACCGGCTCATTGTTATAATACGTAAACCAGCAGATGCGTTCATCCATCACCGGTTTCATGGCATTGAACATGGCCATTGCAGTTTTTTCTTCCATCTGCTTTAAACCGGAATGACCAGCCCATGCTTTGTTATACACCGTGCAGAAATCTTTGGCGAATTTTTCAAGTTGACTCACTTTGATGTGAACAGCTTTGTAGTTGGGATCTTTGGCTAAGCGATCATGGCGTTCATAAAATTTTTCACTCAACTTGTCTTTCACTTTCAGCGAATAGCAATATTGATTGAAAAATAATTGAAACCCGTAGTTCTCAAACAACTGTTGATAGTACGGAAGATTATAATTCATGCAATACAATGGTTGCTGAAATCCCTCCACCTGCAAACCCCACCAGCGGTCACGTTCACCAAAGTTGATGGGTCCATCCATGGCTTCCATGCCTTTGCTTTGTAACCAGTTTTTAGCGGTATCGAATAACAGGTTGGCTGCGCTTTGATTGTTGATGCATTCAAAAAAACCAAGGCCGCCAACAGGTACATCATCACCTTTTGATTTGTATTTCTTGTTTACAAATGCTGCAATACGACCGATTAAATTTCCATCAGCATTTTTTAATATCCAACGGATCGCTTCACCATGACGATAAGCTTTGTTCTTCTTTTCATCAAACACCTGTTCAATATCCTTATCCAGTGGACGGATCCAGTTACTATCATCTTTATACATCAGACCAGCAACCTGTAAAAATTCGTTTGCTGACTGTTTATCTTTAACTTCAACCAATTGCATGAGCCCGTCTTTAATAGTCAAATGTAAGGGTTCGGCTCAACTAGACCTATGAGGTTTGCAGCACAGCAATTCCAGTCCGGCAAACCTTACAGGTCTCACAACTTGTTATATGAAAAAATATATTCTCGCTCTCGACCAGGGAACAACCAGCAGCCGGGCCATTGTGTTTGCTCATGATGGAAGCATCGTGTCGGTTGCACAAAAAGAATTCAAACAGATTTTTCCGCAACCAGGTTGGGTGGAGCATGATCCCGAAGAAATATGGAGTACACAATTGGGTGTTGCTGCAGAAGCCATTACCAAAGCAGGGTTAACCACCGAGCAGATCCACGCCATTGGTATCACTAATCAACGTGAAACAACAGTGGTGTGGGATCGTAACACCGGCAAGCCCGTTTACAATGCCATTGTCTGGCAGGATAGAAGAACTGCTGATTTCTGTGATGAGTTGAAACGGAAAAATCTGCATATCCTTATTCAGCAACGAACCGGATTGGTGGTAGATGCATACTTCAGCGCATCAAAAATAAAATGGATACTGGATAATGTAGAAGGTGCCAGAGCACGAGCAGAAAAAGGGGAACTCTGTTTTGGTACAGTTGATACATGGTTGCTCTGGAATTTAACCAAAGGACAGGTGCATGCAACCGATGTTAGTAATGCCAGCCGCACCATGCTCATGAATTTACAAACGCTGCAGTGGGATGGTGAACTGGAAAAGATATTTTCCATACCCGGTTCTATGTTGCCGCAGATACGCAGCAGCAGCGAAGTGTTTGGTACTACACAAAATATACTAACGGCTACCAATATCCCCATTGCAGGTATGGCAGGCGATCAGCAAAGTGCACTGTTTGGTCAGTTGTGTACACAGCCCGGCATGGTAAAGAATACATATGGTACCGGATGCTTTATGCTGATGAATACAGGAGAGAAAGCTGTCATCTCAAAAAACAATCTACTGACAACAGTAGCGTGGAAGATCAATGGTAAAACAGAATATGCGTTGGAAGGAAGTGTGTTTATAGCCGGTGCAGTAGTGCAGTGGCTGCGTGATGGACTCGGTATTATCCGTTCTTCAACGGATATTGAAAAACTGGCAGCGAAAGTTCCCGACAGTGATGGGGTGTATATGGTGCCGGCGTTCACCGGTTTGGGTGCACCCTACTGGAATCAACATGCAAGAGGAACGATTGTTGGTATAACCAGGGGAACAACGGCGGCACATTTTGCAAAAGCAGCATTGGATAGTATCGCTTATCAAACAGTGGATGTGTTGAAAGCAATGGAAGCCGACGCAGGCATTGAGATCAAAGAACTGCGGGTGGATGGTGGCGCAACCGTAAACAATCTGTTGATGCAGTTTCAGAGTGATCTGTTGAATACAGCGGTTGTGCGTCCCCGTATTACGGAGACAACCGCATTGGGCGCTGCGTATCTTGCCGGACTGGCAACGGGCTATTGGAATAGTATCGATGAAATACAGGAACAGTGGCAGGTCGATCGGAAGTTTGAGAGTAATATGGATGAAGAAAAACGGGCAACCCTGATGAATGGATGGAAGAGGGCGGTAAAGGCAGCACAGAGTTATTAATGTTTATCGTTTGAAGTTTGTGGTTTGTAGTTTCTTAAACTTCAACATGATTAAGTAATATTGTAGATTCTGAAATGAGCAACTATAAACTAAAAACTACAAACCATAAACTGATTTCTTGAATCGTTCACAACAAATACAACAATTAAAAACCACCAACCATTGGGATATCATCATTATTGGTGGTGGAGCAACGGGTTTGGGTGCGGCAGTTGATTCAGCGGCACGTGGCTATAAAACACTTTTACTGGAGCAGCACGATTTTGGGAAAGGAACATCCAGTCGTTCAACCAAACTCATCCATGGCGGTGTACGTTATATGCAGCAGGGAAATTTCCGTTTGGTGCGTGATGCGTTACGGGAACGTGGTTTGTTACTGAAAAATGCACCCCACATCGCTCATCGGCTGAAATTGGTATTACCGGCTTATCGTTGGTGGGAGAAATTATATTACGGACTTGGGTTAAAAGTGTACAATTTTTTGTCGGCAAAACTAAGTCTCGGCCCGAGTGAAATTTTATCGATCAAGAAAACACAAGAATACATCAAAGGACTTGATGGAAAAAAACTCAGCGGTGGTGTTGCATATTACGATGGTCAGTTTGATGATGCACGCTTGTGTGTTTCGCTGGCATTAACAGCAGCTGATGTAAGTGCAACGGTGTTGAATTACTGCAAAGTCACAAATCTGATTCATGAGCAAGGGAAAGTTGCGGGAGTACACATTCAGGATTGTTTAACCGAGGAAGAATATGAAGCAAGAGGAACAGTAGTGATCAACGCCACAGGTGTATTTGTGGACGAGGTGTTGAAGATGGATGACGATGGTTTAATTAAAACAGTATCGCCTTCGCAGGGAATTCATATAGTAGTGGACAAAACATTTTTTCCCGGCGACCAGGCGTTGTTTATTCCACGTACTGATGATGGCCGTGTGTTATTTGCCGTTCCGTTTCATGAGAAAGTAATCATTGGTACTACCGATACCAGTGTAGATACAGCCGAAATTGAACCAAAAGCGTTGGACGATGAAGTGGAGTTTGTGATCAATCATTTCAATCGCTATGTTCATACCGGTTTAAAACGCAGCGATGTAAAAAGTGTGTTTGCAGGATTGCGCCCGTTGGTGAAAGTACCGGGTAAGAAAAAAACAGCGGTGCTTCCACGTGATCATACCATTTGGGTTTCCAAAGGCGGCATGATCAATATCAGCGGTGGTAAATGGACCACCTATCGTAAGATGGCGCAGGAAGTAATTCTGAAAGCACACTACGAAGGTGGGCTGGCCTATACCCGTTGCCAGACAGAAACCATGAAGCTGCATGGCTGGATGAAGAAGGTGGATTTCGATGATCCGTTGTACTATTATGGAAGTGATGCTGCTGCGATCCGTTACCTGCAACACCAGGGCTTTTCACAATTGATTCATCCGGATTTACATTATACCATTGCAGAAGTTGTATGGGCAGTAGGTAATGAAATGGCGATGACGGTGGAAGATGTATTGGCCAGAAGAACAAGG
>CAYMSG010000219.1:0-6633 GCA_964392955.1 uncultured Chitinophagaceae bacterium
GTGCCATTTGCTGACGATTTATCGATTTTGATTCCGGATGTTTCTTGTCGAAATCGGTCAGACATGTTGATATGGGTGAATTTTTATCTCCAACCATTGCAATAATATCTGTCATAATCTTTATTTTTTCAGCAGATAGTTTAGCCATTTCCTGTTGGAGTACATACTGTGGATTTTCGCTGTCTAAAACCTGTTGAAAGAGTGCTGTTGTTTCAGCATCCAATTTGTTCTCAGCAGTAACAAAACAATCGCACATAGACGATGCCAGGTTGCTTATACCAGAAGTAGAGGAGTTACATGAAATAAAGGGAATAATAAAGCATGCAAGAAAGATAAGTGATACAGATTTCATTTTGTTTATTTTGGATTTCGGGTTAAAACTAAAATCAAATGACTGACTAACAACGGCAACTTAATAAGTGATGAAATACAGCTATTAGCTGTAGTGCTATAAAGAATAAGTGAAAACCTGACAATTTTATGCGAGGACTTTCTAATATTTCTTGCAGAGGAAACGAACAAATCTGTAAATATTCTGATAAACAAAATATATTTACAGCAACAACAATTATGAAACTACTCATTGTCGATAACGAAACAAACCTGCGTACTGCATTGAGAGAATTAATTATGCTAACCGGGTTTCCCTATACAGCTCTTGAAGAAGCTTCAGGTGTAAAAGAGGCTTTCATGAAAATAAACATGGTTCAGCCCGATATCGTTTTTTTAGATGTTGAAATGGAAGATGGATCAGGATTTGACTTAATGAAACAAATCCCTAACCCTCAATTCCAATTAATATTTGTTACTGCACATCAGCAATATGCAATAGATGCGTTCAGGTTTAGTGCAATAGATTACATTCAAAAGCCGGTCGATCCGGATCAATTAAAAATAAGTCTCGACCGTGCAGCATCAAACATCAAATCAAAATCACTTGGTCAGCAACTCGAAGTTCTGTTGCAACAACTTTCCGGCAAGCAGGATAAAAACAAAAAAATTGTATTAAAAGATGCTGAAAATATCTATTTCGTTAAAACAGAAGATATACTGTACTGCGCGGCCGACGGAACGTATACAAAATTTTACCTTGCAAATGCGAAACAGGTTCTTGTATCAAAAAATCTGAAAGAATACGAAAACATATTAGAACCGCTTGGCTTTTTACGAACGCACCACAGCTATTTGGTAAATGCTGGAAAAATAACCATGTACGACAAAACAGATGGCGGCTCTTTGATTTTAGAAGGTGGGTTTCCCGTTCCTGTTTCGCAACGAAAGAAAGAAGCGATTATGCAAATACTTGAAAACAGATAATTTTCAATTCAACCATGAAGCACATTACTCTTCTGTTTTTGTAAAATCATGTAATAATACGGCCTCATTGATACAAATGAGTTTACAATCTGTTACCTCTACATAACCCGTCTTTCTGTTGAGCTTGCCACTTACAGTTATTTCTGCACCTGGCTTAAGCTTAAAAGCGCTCAATTCGTCAGTAGAAAAAGTACAATACAGAAGCACATCCTCCAACCCGGTTGGCTCCTCATCTTCCAAAAATATACTCATTGGATTTTCCATAAGGTTACCTGAAAGAACTCCTTGAATAGTTACTATTGGTTTGTTTCCTTCACTCTTCATTGCAAACTCTTTCGCATCGGATACAGAAAGTACATGCTTGGTATTACTGAAAGTTGATGTTCGTTTATCCTGCTTTGAAAGTCCTAAATAATGTATCGAAAAAATAAAAATAATTACTAAGAGTACGGTGCTGGTTTTTGTTGTATTGAGAATAGTTTTCATCACTCAAACCTAAAATTGAATCATTTAAATACCCCACTGAATTGGCAAATGCAACAACTTAATTAATAACTGTTGTAAATTTTGACATCAACGTGAGAAAGGAAAGTAGTTAGCTGACAGAATAAGTGTGGTTAAGTACACCTCCTTTGCCGCCTTCGGCTAACGCAGTGAAAGCCCTTTGATATATAAGGTAAAGATAAATTGGGTTTAACACTATATTACATACTGATGATGCCACAGCAAGCAGCAGCATCAGTATTAAACAGATTATCGGAAGGTGTTTTTTTTCGATTGCTTTATACTAAAGAAGCAGAAGGAGTATTATTCACTGTGCGAATAATCCCCAACGGGTTTTCATTTTTCAATTCATCGGGCAACAATGCATTGCTCCAGTTCTGGAAAGCAATGGGCCTTGCAAAACGTTTAATGCCATCGGCACCAACGCTTGTAAAACGAGAATCAGTTGTTGCCGGAAAAGGACCACCATGCTGCATACTCAAACAAACTTCCACACCGGTTGGTACACTGTTGAGAATAAAACGACCGCAGATGTTTTTCACTGCTTCTACCAGTTCATCGTTTTGCAACAGTTCGTTGTCGGTTGCCATGAGTGTTGCTGTAAGCTGTCCTTCGAGATGCTGTGCTACTGCGAGCATTTCTTCTTTGTTGGCACAACGGATAATGAGTGAATACGGACCGAACACTTCCTGATGCAAAACAGGATTATTTAAAAATGCCTGTGCACTTGCAGTAGCCACAGTTGGCAATCCTTCATTTTCTTTTACAGCAGTTTCACTTTCTGCAACCAAATGCACATCATCCTGCAGCAATGCATTTCCTTTTTTCTCTTTGTACGCACTTACAATACCTGCATGTAACATAGGTGCAGGTTGTATTTTTTGAATGGCTTTCCCTAAATCGTGTGTAAAAGTTGTCAAGGCCTCACTTTCAATACCGATGATGAGGCCGGGATTGGTACAGAACTGTCCCACACCTAATGTAATAGAGCCTGCATACATATTTGCAATGTCTGTTGCAGAAGCAGCTAATTTTTCAGGTAACAGAAATACCGGATTTACGCTGCCCATTTCTGCAAAAACCGGAATGGGTTCTTTACGTTCGTTCGCCCATTTGAATAATTGCATACCTGCACCATACGAGCCGGTAAAACCAACTGCTTTTGTATGCGGATGCTGGATCAATGTTTTTCCAACTTCAATACTTTTTCCATACACATGTTGAAATACGCCTTTCGGTAAATTGAGATGAGCCACTGCTTTGTGAATAGCATCTGCAACAATTTCCGATGCATGTTCATGCGCAGGATGTGCTTTTACAATTACCGGACAACCGGCAGCCAATGCACAAGCTGTATCGCCACCGGCCGTTGAATAAGCAAAGGGAAAATTACTTGCACCATACACGACTACCGGACCAAGCGGCACCAGCATTTTACGAATGTCTGGTTTAGGTGGAACTTTATCAGGAACAGCTGTATCAATTCTTGCTTCCAACCAATCACCCCGTTCGCATGCATCAGCATAACTGTTCAATTGAAAAATCGTACGGCCACGTTCGCCACGCAATCTTGCTTCGGGCAAATTGGTTTCACGCATGGCGACTTCAATTAAATGATCGCCGCAACTTTCCAATTCCTTTGCAATAGCACGCATCAATGCGGCTCGTTCTTTTAAACTCTTTTTACGGTACACATGAAACGCAGTCCATGCTTCCTGCATGCATGCATTAATTTCCTGTACTGAAGTATCAGAATAACTCATTGTTCGTTTTTAGTTGTTTACAAAACAGGTCGTGCAGCGATACCGTCGTTAATGATTTTCAAAATACGATCCCGCTCACTGCCCTGTAAAGTTAAACGAGGTCCACGAACATATTCACTTCCGATGCCTGTTTGTGTAGCCGCCAGTTTAATATATTGTACCAGTTTAGGATGAATATCGAGTTCAAGCAAAGGCATAAACCAGCGATAGATCTTTGCAGCTTCTGCGATCTTGCCTTCTTTCACCAAATTGTAAATAGTCACCGTCTCTTTCGGGAACGCACACACTAATCCTGCCACCCAGCCATCTGCACCGAGACATAATTCTTCCATCGCCAACGTATCCACACCACAAAGAATTTTTAACCGGCCGCCAAAACGATTGATCAAACGAGTTACATTGGTAACATCTCTTGTACTTTCTTTTACAGCGGTGATGTTGCTGCACTCAATCAGTTCTTCAAACATATCCAGCGTTACATCAATTTTATAATCAACCGGATTGTTATAGATCATAATCGGCAAGTCAGTTGACTTCGCAATTGTTTTAAAATATTCCACTGTTTCCCTGTCATCACTTTTGTAACGCATGGGCGGTAACAACATCAACCCTGCAGCACCCCATGCTTTTGCATTCGCAGCTTGTTGCACAGCATCTTTGGTGGTGCTCTCCGCAATATTCATGATCACCGGAATTTTTCCGTTGAGGAATTGTATTGCATGTTTAATGAGCTGTTCTTTTTCAGCAGCGGTAATGGTGCTGGCTTCACCCAACGAACCACCAATGATCACACCATGCACACCGGCATCCAGTTGTGCCTGTAAGTTCTTTTCAAACATCGGCAGATCAATTTCCTCGTTCGCCGTAAACGGTGTAAGCAAAGCTGGGAACACCCCTTTCCATTCAAATGACATAGTAAATAATTTTAAACGAAAGTAACCGATACCCCAAACAATCAAAAAGCCGTTCTTAGCGGATGCTTAACCGATTTTAACCTGAAATACGTTTACTTTTACAAAAAAGGTTCATATTGGCTAAAATATGAAGGTTGTACAGTTTACCATACCGGTTGCAGGCGACAGTTCCATTGTGGTGCAGGAAGATGTACTGCCGCATTTTTATGTGCATCTGCACAGGCATCAGGAAATCCAGATTACCTGGATCAAAGAAGGAACAGGTACACTGATCGCCGGGAATTATATGCAGCCTTTTCGTCCGGGAGATATTTATGTATTGGGGGCTAATCAGCCCCACCTGTTTAAAAGTGATCCTGTTTACTTTGATAAGCGCAAGAAGAAAACGGTAGAAGCACTTTCGCTTTTTTTCAATCCAGCACAGTTTTACGAAACGGTGTTGGCATTACCCGAAACAAAACCCATCCGTCGTTTTATTGAACAGACAATAACCGGCCTGAAAATTTCTGCAACAGCAAGTACAAAAATTTTGACTGAGATACAACTGGTACAACAGGCTAAACAAGGTTACCGGCTTTCAGCTTTTCTTCAATTGTTGCAAACACTCAGCAACTGCAAAGGCAACCGTGTGCTTTCATCTGCATCCAATGTGTACAGTATTTCCGATACAGAAGGTTTACGGATGAATGATGTGTACCGTTACACCATGGAGCATTATACCGAACACATCAGTCTGGAACAAATTGCTTCCGTTGCGCATCTAACCGTACAGGCTTTTTGCCGTTACTTTAAAAAGCATACCCGTAAAACCTATATCCGTTTCCTCAACGAAATCCGCATCAATGAAGCCTGCAAAAAAATGACGGGCAATTCGGCCATTGCCATTTCATCCATTGCATACGAATGTGGCTTCAGCAGTGCGGTGAGTTTTAACCGGGTATTTAAACAGGTAACCGGTGTTTCGCCTTCCCGTTACATGGCCGATTACCGGCAGCAGGTAAACTAAGTCCCCACGTCACTGCGAGGAACGAAGCAGTCTCCTTATAAGATTGCTTCGCAGGCTCGCAATGACGATCATTTTGAGAAATTGATTTCCGATGAATACCTATCTTTATCAAAGATTGTTTGCACATGGAAACCTACGGTAAAATTTTACTCATTGCCATGCCGGCTTTTTTATTGCTGGTACTCGGCGAAACATTGTATGGAGCGTGGAAGGGAAAACAAACCGTCCGCAACCTGGATATGATCTCCAGCCTCAGCAGCGGTATTACCAATGTTACAAAAGATGTATTGGGGTTGAGCATTGCCATTGTCAGTTATGGATGGCTGGTTGATAAACTGGCGCTGGTGCATGTACAAAACAGCATCCTTACTTATATCATTGCATTTATTGCTTTGGACTTTGCCGGTTATTGGGTGCATCGTTTGGATCATGAGTATAATTTTTTCTGGAACGCACACATCATTCACCACAGCAGTGAAGATTTTAATTTAGCCTGCGCCTTGCGGCAAAGTATTTCGGTTGTGTTCCGCATCTTCACCATCTTTTTATTACCAGCTGCTTTGCTGGGAGTACCACCAATGGTTGTAGCTGTTGTAGCACCCCTGCATTTGTTTGCACAGTTCTGGTACCATACACAACACATCAACCGAATGGGTTTTCTGGAAAAGATCATTGTTACACCTTCACATCATCGAGTGCATCATGCCATCAATCCGGAATACTTAGATAAAAACTACGGACAGATCTTTATTTTCTGGGACAAATGGTTTGGCACTTACCAGGAAGAGTTAGCCGATAAACCACCGGTATATGGCATTACAAACATGGAACCCCATCAAAATAAATTTTATGCATTTGTGGCTGATGATAAAAGATGCAGCACGTACAAAAAACTGGAACGATAAATTCCGCATCTGGTTCATGCCCACCGGCTGGCGCCCTGCAGATGTTGCGGAGAAATATCCCGTACACAAGATCAACGACGTGTACAACATGCAGAAGTTCGATACCAAAGCCTCTCCTTCCCTGCATGTATGGAGCTGGGTACAAATAACGATGACGTTGTTATTCATCAGTTACCTCTTTGGCAATATTGCGCCCATCAACACACTCAATGCCTCATATATTT
>CAYMSG010000220.1:0-6624 GCA_964392955.1 uncultured Chitinophagaceae bacterium
TATCCATCACCACTCCTGCTTTATTATTTCCCGCCATTACATTACTGATGCTGGCGTATACCAACCGTTTTCTTGCATTGGCATCGCTGGTACGGAAACTGCATGATGAATATATACAAACAGAAGACCGTACATTGATACATCAACAGATCAGCAATATCCGTACACGCATCAGCATGATCCGCAATATGCAGGCACTAGGTGTGTTGAGTTTTTTATTGTGTGTGGTTTGTATGTACCTGGTGTTTCGTGATTTTGATGTAGCCGCAAAATGGGTGTTTGCGTTGAGCCTACTGAGTTTGCTTACGTCGCTCATCTTTTCCTTACTGGAAATTTTCCTCAGTACAAAAGCAATTGATCTTGTATTGAGTGATATGGAATTGGAGCGGCC
The DNA here is from genome assembly GCA_964392955.1 of uncultured Chitinophagaceae bacterium. Classification (GTDB taxonomy): domain Bacteria; phylum Bacteroidota; class Bacteroidia; order Chitinophagales; family Chitinophagaceae; genus Lacibacter. The sequence continues at coordinate 392 of CAYMSG010000220.1, forward strand.
GAATATTCTGCGCCGGTTTTTGGATGCTGATGATGATAAGAAATGAGTAATGAATGATCAGTGTTGAGTCGTGAAGCTTTCACTCATCATTTATTACACATTACTCATGTTAATAATCAAACCTCTGCGGATCAGATGTTTCGTAATCTTCGTTATAGCGTACAAAGAAGTAGAGATAAATGGTTCGGCTTAACCGCATGAGCCAGGGTTGCAGGATCAATAAAAAAACAGAGTTGATACCCAGCCACCAAAACACACGGTTATCGCTGAACGATACACCGATCAACACCCACCAGGCAACAAAGGTTGCAACAGAAATAGCAACGGTTAAGGCATAGCTTACATATCCCGTTCCATACCAAAAGCCCGGTTCCATATCAAACTTCTGCTTGCACACAGCGCATTCGTCGTGCATGCTGAATGTATGTTTGAAGTTATAAGCACTGTGATCTGTAAACAGCTTTCCTCTTCTGCATCGTGGACAATTCATCGAAAGCATACTCCAGAGATAGTTGGGCCGTGGCTTTGCTGCGCTCATGCTTTATTTTTTTGCAAAGTTAGCCAACTGATGTGTACCATGTGTGATAAAAAGCACGGGCTGAGGTTTTCGTCCTCAGCCCGTGAAATAGCGTATATCATATTATTTAAAGTCGACCAACCTTGTAACATTAATTACTTGTTGCCACCAGTTTCTTGCGTTCGCCGATTTGTTGACGCCACATGGCATAATACAAGCCTTTTTCTTCCAGTAATTCGTGGTGCGATCCTGTTTCTACCACATCGCCGCCTTCCAGTACATAAATCCGGTCGGCATGCATAATGGTACTCAGCCGGTGTGCAATTAAAATACTGATCTGGTTTTTTTCAGACGAAATATCACGGATCGTTGTGGTAATTTCTTCCTCTGTGATTGAATCGAGTGCTGAAGTTGCTTCATCAAAAATCAATAACCTTGGTTTGCGCAACAATGCACGGGCAATGGACAAACGTTGTTTTTCGCCACCGCTCAACTTTAATCCACCTTCACCGATCATTGTATCCAATCCTTTTTCTGCACGGGACAATAATCGCTGACAACTGGCCTTGTTCAATGCATCCGTCAGTTCTTCATCAGTAGCCATTGGGTTTACAAACATCAGGTTTTCTTTAATGGTACCACTGAAGAGCTGCGTATCCTGTGTTACGAATCCAATCTGGTTGCGCAGGTCTTCGAAGTTGATGGAGTTTTCATCCATACCGTTGTATAAAATTTTCCCTTGTTGCGGACGGTATAATCCCACCAATAATTTCATCAATGTTGTTTTTCCTGAACCCGAAGGCCCTACAAATGCAACTGTTTCGCCCACTTTTACATGAAAGTTGATATCGGTAATGGCGTTTTGTGAAGCTGTTTGATGTTTGAAAGAAACATTGTTGAACGAAAGTGTTTCAATTTTGCCGAGGTGCAATGGATTGACCGGTGTGGCTTCCGGTTTCTTTTCCATCAGCTTGTGAAAGTTGGTGATGCTTGCTTCGGCTTCACGATAGGCGAGTAGAATATTGCCGATCTCCTGCAGCGGTCCGAATACAAAGAAGGAAAAAATCTGCATAGTTACCAATTGCCCGGCATCCATTCTTCCATGAAAGATCGTCCACATGAGCATAAACAAAATCACCTGGCGTAAGGTGTTTACAAATGTGCCTTGTATAAAACTAATGCTGCGGATACGTTTTACTTTCGTTAATTCAAGCCCCAGGATTTTAAATGTGTTTTTATTTAAGCGTGTTACTTCCTGTTCGGTTAATCCCAAACTTTTCACCAGTTCAATATTGCGTAACGATTCAGTGGTGGCACCAGCCAACTGTGTTGTTTGTGCCACAATGGTTTTTTGTACAGCTTTTACTTTTTTACTGAGTGCATTGGAAATGATCACCAATAAAATGATGCCACCAAAATAAATGAACGGAAGTGTCCAGTGAATGGAAGATGCATAAAACGAAACGATCAATATACCAATGATAACCGGGAACAGGATATTGATAAACGCAGAAACAAATTTCTCCGTGTCGGTTCTTACTTTGGTTAAGATGGAAAGTGTTTCGCCACTGCGTTGATCTTCAAAATCCTGGTAAGGCAGTTTCATGGCATGTTTCAACCCGTCGGTAAAAACTTTGGTACCGAATTTTTGCGTGGTAAGATTTTGAAAATAATCCTGGAAGGCTTTTGCAATACGGCTTACCATCGCAACTGAGATCGACATCGTCAACACAAAAAACACACCCGGTTCTTTCCAGCTAAACGAATTAAAAAACCGGTTCCAGTTAAAATTTGCAGTAGGCGGCTTTTCAATGCCCTGGTGTTGATTGGCAAGGTTGATCAGCTTTCCAAACAAAATAGGATCGATCAATGAAAAGCCAATATTGATGGCGGCCAGCGCCATGGTTAGTATCACAAGGCCTTTGTAAGGCGCTAAGTATTTGATGAGAAGTTTCATAATAAATGGTAAAGGCTGTAAACGGGCAAAGTTTACACCATCTTTAAAAATAAGACAAGTTTGCAGGAAACTGCCGGGCGATTTTATGTTGCAGCCGCAAAATGAACCGCCGCAACTGCCACATGGCACTTTGCAGCTTTCCGGTTGGCAGGAAATGCAGGTAATGGATCAGCCGCATCATATCAAAAAAAATCGGTTCTTTGAAGATATTCTCAGTTATGAAGATTACCGGAATTGCCATTGTACGCAACGCTGTTATTAACGACTATCCTGCGGTGGAAGCCATCTCATCCATTCTGCCGGTGGTGGATGAAATGATTGTTAGTATTGATAAAGGCGATGATGATACGGATGGGTTGATCCGCAGTATTCAATCAGACAAACTAAAAATTGTGTACTCCACCTGGGATATGAGTCTACGGAAAGGTGGTGTAGTGTATGCATTGGAAACCGATAAGGTGATGAAGCAGGTATCGGCCGATACCGATTGGATCTTTTATATACAGGCCGATGAGGTGATCCATGAAAAATATCACAACATCATCCGCTCAACAGCCGAAAAATATTGTCATGAAAAAAGGGTAGATGGGTTGCTGTTCAACTACCTGCATTTTTACGGCACCTATGATTATGTGGGCGATAGCCGCAAGTGGTACAAGAGTGAAGTACGGTTGATCAAAAATGATCCAACCATTTCTTCGTACCGGGATGCGCAGGGTTTTCGGCGGGGCGATAAAAAATTAAACGTAGTACCGGTTGATGCTGAAGTGTACCATTACGGATGGGTTAAAAGCCCGGAGCAGATGAAGCGGAAAATGGACAATACACTTGTTTTTTACAGTGACGATGATACCGTTGTGAATGAGTTCAAAAACAAGAACAGCGTATTTGATTTTAATGATTTTGATTCGATCAAAAAGTTTGAAGGTGAGCATCCGAAAGTAATGTTGAAACGGATCGCTGCCAAAAACTGGGATATCGTGTTGGATGTAAACAGAAAAAAACTATCACCCCGGTTGAAACTGCTTGCTTTTATTGAAAAACTTACAGGCGTACGATTGTTTGCATTCAGCAATTCGAAAATAATTAAGATCAAATAAATCGTTTTTCTGTTTGCATTTACAAGGTTGGTTCAGCTTTTATCTTTCATAAAAACAAGTTGTGTTGTTCGATGCTTCAGTGTTACGAAGTAATGAAGCTGTGTATTTTTTCAGCCTGTAATTCACTGTTACTGAATTTTCCCGAAGTATATACTTCTGTTAATTTTTTCCTGACAAGTTGATTTTTTTCTTTTTGTGCAATGAGAGGGAGCAACTCCTGTATGCTGTTGTAATAAAGACTGTAAGGTGCAATGTCTTGATTTTCCCGGTATGAAACAGGTAACAGAAAGGGAAGATGGTAACCAATACCCAGGTTAAAGGAACCTGAAATTCTGCCGGTTCCATAAAAGCTGCCTTCTTCCGTTTTCAGCAATGGAAGAATAAAATCGGACTGTTGAATATAGGAATGAAAGAGATCATAATCCAGGTAATGATCAAATGTAATAAAATGTGTTTTTAATTTTTCTGAGCTTTTCAGTAATCGGTTTGTTTCTTCATCAAGATGGTTGTAGCCCAGTAAAATAAATTTAATGTTATCAGGAAGCTGATCGTATTCTTCAACTTCTTTGATAAGTGCAAGATAATCCCGGCGGTTTGTAAATACTTCACCCGGTATGGTAATCCAGCATTCGCCCGGGGGTTTTACAGGGCTAAGTGATTTTACAGGCGGGAAATAAACGGGGTAAAAACTTTCGATCCTGAATTGTTCATACGCATGTAACTTACTTGCCAGGTAATCACTCAACACAAAAAACTTTTTCATTTTTCTGCTGATGATGCGTGTAAAGGTGAAACTTTTCTCCAGTCGCTTTGCGTTATGAACAATGCCGGTGTAGTTGAGTCGGGGCAACAGGGTAAGCAGGTTTCTTACAATCGTTATTTCCGTTGTATTGAATATAACCGCTTCAATGGAGTGTTTGTGAATAAACCTGCGGAGTATGAAAGCAATATGTAGATGCTGTTTGTTTGTGGGATCATCGGGTAACTCCAGCAAGGCACTGATCTTTTCGGGTTCTGTTACAGATGCCAGCAGTTTTTTATTGCATGCAAGAAACACACGGTCGTTTTTGATATTCAGATAATGTACCAAGCGGTGTACACATTAAATATGAGATCCGCCAACTTCAATAATCAATACGTTCATTTTGTTCAGTTGCAGTAATCAATTGTATTCATACAACAAGCAATTATTCTGCCGGAAGTAATTTTGTATATAATTCCCAATACTGCCGGGCTGCTTCATCCCATTTAAAAAAAGCAGCCCTTTGCTTTACAATTTGCTGCTGTTGCGGATTTGTATGGAAATGCTGCAACGCATGTTGGAGCGCCTGCTGCATATCGTCCGGTCGAAACGAATCGAAATAGTAAGCGGCATTGGCACCAATTTCGGGCAAACAGGTATGTTTTGAAAGAATTACCGGTTTGCCAAAGTGCATGGCTTCCACCACCGGTAAGCCAAAACCTTCGGAGATGGACGGAAATACAAATGCCGTCATGTGTTCCAGCAACCACCATTTTTCATTTTCGGTAACGGCTCCTGGTATGATCACCCTGTTTGCCACACCGGCTTTTTGGGCCGCTGCTTTTATTTCTTCCAGGTAGTTTTTGTCTTGTGGGATGCCGGCTATTACAAGGTCGTAATCGTTTCCGGTTAATAACGACGGAAGTGTGTGGAAGTATTTCTTTTTTGCAATGGTACCAATGGAAAAAAGATAAGGCCGGTCTGTTTTTATAAATGAAGGTTGCTGGCTGCCATCCTTTGCATCAGGCAAATTACAGCCATTGTAAATGACCTGTACCGGCACATGATCAATTTGAAGATGCTCCCGAATGCACTGCAATGTAAATTCAGAGATCACAGTAAGCTGATCGGAGCGGTTGATGAGCGTTTGTACTTTTTTTAAATACCTGTTTTTCTTTTCCGGGCTTTTGGCTTCATCATACAGGAAATTAAGATCATGGATGGTGAGCATTTTTTTGACCTGTTTACTGGTTGGGTAGTAGTTACTGCCCTGGTAAGTACCATGCCAGAGTTGGTTTTTTTGTGTAACAGGGTGGTGAAGCTTATGCCAGGATTTTTGAATAATATGCCTTTGGGCCTGTGCTGCCAACTCCGTTTCTGCTGCGGGCAGGTAGAGTGTAAGCGAAGGGTAACCGGGAAGTTGTTGCTGTATCAGTGCTTTGCTGAGTTGTTTGCAGAAATGATAAATCCCTGTATTGGGATACTTCATGCGTTCACAATCAAAAATGATATTGCCCCTGGACTGGTTAATATGGTTGATTTTACAGTTAAAGATAAAAGAATTCCATATACATGAACAAATGCCGGTTTTTGTACAGTAGTTCCTTGCTGCTAATTTCTTTTGGCGGGTAACACTCCGGGTTTTGTTTTTGGTGCAGGACGATCCGCTTTTCAGATGTTGCATTTGTAAGATTTAAAGTGAGCTTCAGAGCGCTGAACCTGTTAATTTTGCTGCACAATTGAACACATGAAAGCATTGGTATTATTGGATGAGACAGGCAGGCAAATGCTGAAAAAAGAAAAGCTGTTGTATTGGCTTGTGCTGTTTTTGTTTATTAGCTTTTTCATTCCTCGTATGCCGGTTATTACCAATAGCCTCTTAGGAATATTGGTATTGCTTTCATTCGGCAGTCATTC
>CAYMSG010000221.1:0-6585 GCA_964392955.1 uncultured Chitinophagaceae bacterium
TGTTTTCGTGATGTTTCCATTCAATGAAAAGAAATGCTGTTTTCGGTTTCTTTTCAGTTCGCTTTGCAGTCGCCTTTGCATTTGCCGGAAAAAGGAAATGAAATGCAAGAACATAGAGAACGAAACGCAGATTTGTCAGTTGTGTGTGATTCATTGTTGCCATTATTAAACTCGAGATGAAAAAGGAACAATAAGTTAACAAGAAGCAACAACACAAACTCCTGTTGTTTTCTTAAAAAAGAACACACACATTTGTATCACCTGACTTTAAAAGATGAAAAGTAAAAGCTGTAAGATTTAATTCGGCAGAATTTTTACTCGTACCGCAATGCCGTGATCGGATCCAGCTTCGAAGCCTTCATGGCAGGATATAAACCGGCCAGCAATCCTGTAATAAAGCAGATCAGTACCCCTGCAATGACCCACACCCACGGAACTACAAATCCTGTTTTAAAGAATACGGATGCGAGGTTGCCAACAGTGATGCCCAATACAATCCCAAAAAATGCACCCAGCAAACTGATGAGAATACTCTCCCATAAAAACTGTGTACGGATGGTGGCTCCTTTTGCCCCGAGTGATTTTGACAAGCCGATTTCACGGGTACGTTCACTTACAGCTACCAGCATGATGTTGGTTAAACCAATGGCCGCACCAATCAATGTAATAATACCAATTACCATGGCTGCCAAACGAACATACCGCAAGGTGTTTTTAAGTGTTTCCACAATACTGTCGCTCCGGTCAACATAAAAATTATCCGCCTCTTTAATATTGAGTTTACGTGCCAGCCTGAACATGCCTGTTGCTTCACCCACAGCTGCATCCATTTGTTTGAAATCGTTAGCACGCACAGTAATATTGTAACTGCCGGTACTGCTAAATACACGACGCACATTGTTATAAGTGATTAACGCAATATTATCCAACGATAAAAATGAACTGGCACCTCTTGCTTTTAACACGCCAATAATGCGGTAACGGTTCGACCCGATGCGAATAAGTTTGCCAACGGCATAGGCTGATTTGCCTTTGAATAATTTTGTTGCCAGGTCACTTCCTATGATCACCACATTTCGACCACTCTCTACATCGAGTTTATTAAAATCCCTTCCCTGTTCCAACGTGTAGCCACTGTTGATCAAATAATTTTCATCGCCACCAATCACCCTTACGTTTGGATTGGTTTTTTGATCTTCAAACACAACCGTTGCATTTCCGCTGGCAAATTTTGAAATACTCACTGTTGCAGGAAATGTAAACTGATCTTTAAACCGGCGTGCTTCTTCAAAACTGATCACCCGGTCGAGGTTTGAGTTCCGCTGGCGGCTGCCTCCTTTTTTGGTTTTGGTAAGATCACTGTTTGGACGGCCGCCGAAACGGATATTCCGTTCTTTAAAACGAATGCTGAATGAATTGGCGCCAAGGATAGAGAAATTCTCATACAAGCTCTGGTTCATTGCTTCAATAGCGGTAATAATGCCAATAAGGGCCATAATACCAAACGCAATGATGGATACCGTAATTCCCGTACGTAAACGATTGGAGCGTATGGTGCGCCAGGCAAGCTGTATAATATCTGAGAATGTCATATTGAATAGATGATCGGAACAGAAGTTTTTGTACAAACATTCTATTTCACTCCGAAATTAAGAAAGCCTGCACGAAAAACAAGTTCTTTCTATGAGCGGCAGCACAAGGTCAGGCGAGCGGGCATCGCAACTGAAGAATGAAAAAAGCGACAACTAAAAACTGCTGACCGAAAACTTAATAGATGGTAAGCCAGTTGAGCAGGAGGCTTGGATAAACTCCCAGCAGAATTACAACGGCTGCCACAGCAATCAACAGACCTTTAAATGGAGTTGACACTTCCAGATCCTGACTTTCCCCTTCTTTGAAATACATCGCTTGTATTACACGGAAATAATAATACACACTCACCGCAGCCATTACAACTGCAAAGATCACCAGCCACAGATAAGTGCCGGTTTTAACGGCAGCAGCCAATACAAAGTATTTTGCAAAAAAGCCGGCTGTTAACGGGATACCCGCAAGTGATAATAAACAGATGGTAAGTACTGCTGCAAGCAAGGGTTGCTTTTTGGCCAACCCGTTGAACCCTTCAAATGTATAGTCTTTCATTTTGATCAGTACTGCAAAAATGCCAATAGTGGCAAAACAATAAGCGGCTGCATATAACAACAACCCTTGTTTCGACATATCATTGATAGCAAATACTGCAAAGAGCATGAAGCCAGCCTGTGCAATACTGGAATACGCCAGCATCCGCTTCACACTTTGCTGATAAACAGCTGTGATATTTCCGATAAACAGTGTAAGTGCTGTAATAATGGCAACCGTCATTTGCCAGTTCGCTGTTTTATCGCCGAAAGCGTTGGCAAACAGATTTAAAAATCCAATAAATACTGCCGCTTTCACTATTGTAGCCATGAACGACGTGAACACAGTTGGTGCACCATCGTACACATCGGGTGTCCAGAAATGAAACGGGGCAGCCGATACTTTAAACGCCATGGCAATCATGATCATGACAATACCGATCAACATAAAAACAGCATACTCTTCCCGTGGCTGAATCATCAACTGCTCTACCTGGAACGAACCGGCTGCACCATACAAAAATGCAATGCCCATCAACATGATACCTGTTGAAAAAGCGCCCATCAGGAAATATTTCAACGCAGCTTCGTTACTTTTTAAGTTTCGTTTGTCGGAGCCTGTGAGAATGTAGAGCGGAATCGAAATAATTTCAATACCAATAAAAAGGATCAGGAGATTGTTGAACAGCGCTACCAGGCCCGCACCTGCCATCACAAAAAAGATCAATGCGAAATATTCATACGGATGATTTCCGACTGCTTCCACATCTTTCCCACTGAGAAGGATGTAAAAAACAAGCGCAAGAATCAGCACGGTCAAGAACAGTAAACCAAATCGATCGTATTGCAGCATACCGTTAAAGTCGCTGTTGATGATCATTTTACCGGATAGATCAAATAAGTTTCCAATCAATAAAGCGATCGATCCAATTAATGCAACAGTTTTAGCAGACGATTTGCTCTTCAGAAACAAACCGCTGAACATCATCACAATACCCCAAATCGCCGAAAATAAAATCAGGTTCATCGTTCTTCGTTATGTAAATTATTTAAACACGCCAAGTAACAAGGTTACAGTATTTGCTGTTAATTCAAATACAGGTTTGGGATACACGCCCATTATAAAAATAGCCGCTACAATTACTGCCAGACTTGCTTTTTCAAACCAGCTGATATCTGCACCTGTTGCTGTTAATCCATTTTCATTTCCGTAGAATACTTTCTGGATCATTCGCAATGTGTAGATGGCACTGAGGATAATACTCAATCCGCCAACAGCTGCATACCACACATTGAATTTGAACAAACCGTTGAACATTAAGAATTCACCAATGAATGCGTTGGTCAATGGTAATGCCACATTTGCTAATGCAACAATCACCAATAGAATCGTTAAGCCCGGAGCTTTCTGTGCCAGTCCGCCCAACTCACTCATCTTGCGTGTGCCGAACCTGCGTTCGATCAATTCAATCACGATCCACATACCCAACACATTCACACCATGACTGAACATTTGGATCATGGCACCTTGCAAACCGCTTTCGTTGTTTACAAATAAAGCCGCAGCCATCAAACCAATATGTGCAATGGAAGAATAAGCGATCAAACGTTTAATATCATCTTGTTGCATAGCAAGAATGCTTGCGTAGATCATGCCGATTACACTCAAACCAATCACAACGTTATCATACTGCACAGCAGCATCGGGGAACAAAGGCAATAACCAACGCACAACTGCAAATAAACCCATCTTCACCATTAACGCACTCAACACCATGGTTACTGCAGTTGGCGATTGCTCGTATGTATCGGGCTGCCATGTATGAAAAGGAAACACCGGCATCTTTACAGCAAATGCAATAAAGAATAACCAGAACAACCACGACTGCTGCTCACCGCTCAATTGCACAGCATATAATGATTGCATGGAAAAAGATGCATCGCTTGTTTGATAGAACATATATAACAAACCAACGAGCATCAGTAATGAACCGATGAATGTATAAATGAAGAATTTGAATGTAACTGCAATCCGTTTTTCACCACCCCATTTGCTGCAGAGGAAATAAACAGGAATTAATGCCAACTCCCAGAAGAAGTAGAACAATAAACCGTCTGCTGCCAGGAACACACCCGTGATGCCGGCCTGCGCCAACAACATCAAACCATAAAAATTATTGGGTGATGCGTAACTGCTTTTCCAGGTAGATGCAAAAATGATGGGAAAGCAAAGTGCAGTTAATGAACAAAGTAATACGCTTGCACCATCCATCTGCAAAGCGAAGGAGGAGCCAAGTTGTGGTAACCATTCTGCAGTGAAACTTCTGCCAGCTTCATCATTTATCAACAGGTTAACACCCATAGCTGCCAACGTAACCAACGATACCACAAAGCTCCACAGCTTTGTATGGCTTTCCTGTTTCACAAAGAATGTAACAAGACCACCAATTAACGGAACCAATATCAACAATAATGCAGTCATAAACAGTTTTAACCCGATTTATTTAAGGATTGTAATTGTGATTACAAATAATATCAAAATACCCAATACCATCCACAGTACATAAGAACCTACTTGCCCGCTTTGCATTAAACGCAATTGACGACCGCCCCACTGCACACTCTTACCTACACCGTTTACAATTCCATCAATACCACTTTTCTCAATAAAACGATTGGCGAATGCACCTAAGCCGTTCAATGGTTTTGTAACGATGCTGTTGTACAGTTCATCCACATACCATTTATTGGCCAATACTTTTCCAAATCCTTCTGCTTCGCCAGTTTCAGGTTTTTTGCTGAAACGGTTTAATGCATAAAGGATCGAAATAACGATCAGTGTAATGCTCACTGCTAATAAAATATATTCGGTAGCATGAGATACATGATGTGCTTCTGCTAACTCAGTAGATGCTGCAAATACCGGCGCTAAATAATGTTCCAGCTTGTGTGCATCGGCTGCAAACAATTCAGGAATGCCAACAAACCCTGCAACAATTGCCAATACTGCCAACACCATCAATGGCATGGTCATTTGCCATGGACTTTCATGTAAGTGATGTTCCTGTTCGTGTGTACCACGGAATGTTCCACTAAACGTCATGGCATATAAACGGAACATATAGAACGCTGTCATTAATGCGCCTGCTAAACCGATTACATAGTAAACAGGATTGGCAGCAAATGCATGTACCAAAATTTCATCTTTGGAAAAGAAACCACTGAACGGAGGAATACCGGCGATTGCAATACAACCGGCTAAAAATGTCCAATGTGTTACAGGGAGTTTTTTTGCCAGGCCACCCATCTTGCGAATGTCCTGTTCATGATGCATCGCATGAATAACAGAACCTGCACCAAGGAACAACAATGCTTTGAAGAAGGCATGTGTCATTACATGAAACACCGCACCAGTGTAAGCACCAACTCCTAAACCAAGGAACATATAACCCAACTGACTGACTGTAGAGTAAGCCAGTACTTTTTTAATATCGTTTTGTTTGAGAGCAATGGTTGCCGCAAGAATAGCTGTTGCCAAACCAACCACTGCTACTACTGTTTGTGAAACAGGAGCAAGCGTATATAAAATATTGCTGCGTGCAATCATGTAGATACCTGCAGTCACCATCGTTGCAGCATGGATCAAAGCAGATACAGGTGTTGGACCAGCCATCGCATCGGGCAACCAGGTATATAGAGGAATCTGTGCACTCTTACCGGTAGCTCCAACAAACAGTAACAATGTGATAACCGTTAACAAAGTTGTATCTGTTCCTTGCGCATTTGCAAATACTTCCGTGTATGTTAACGATCCAAATTGTTGAATGATGAAGAATAAACCTAATAAAAATCCAAGATCACCAATACGGTTCATCACAAAAGCTTTGCGGGCCGCATTGCCATACTCATTATTCTTAAACCAATAACCGATAAGTAAGTAGGAACAAAGACCAACACCCTCCCATCCAATGAACATGATGAGATAGTTAGCACCCAACACCAGCAACAACATACTGAACACAAACAGGTTCAGGTAGGAGAAATAGCGTGCATAATGATGTGGTTCTTCTTCGTGCATATAAGAAGTAGAATACACGTGAATCAAAAAACCAACACCGGTGATGATCAACAGAAATAAAGCTGATAACTGGTCAACCTGGAAAGCGAAAGGAATATTCAACCCCGCTACATTGATAAACTCAAACAGGTTTACTGTTGTTACTGTAAACCCTTCTGCTCTTGTTTCGTTAAAGATCAACAGGCTCACAATAAAGGACGCAAGAATCACCCCGCTGCCAATAATGCCGCTGAGCGATTTGCTGAGATTCTTCCTGCCCAATCCATTGATGAGAAAACCAATCAACGGAAATAATGGAACCAAATAAACCAGGTCGATAATACTGCTCATAATAGTCAAGTACGAACTACGAAGCCGGAAGTACGTACCTCGTACTTCTTACTTCAT
>CAYMSG010000222.1:0-6577 GCA_964392955.1 uncultured Chitinophagaceae bacterium
AACAACTTCATCTAGGGTTTTAAAAACAATCTGCTTTTCACCTGTTTCATCTGGAATAATAGTATTGTTCCAACCACTCTTTTCCATACTCACATTCGTTTGTTCCGACTTTTCACCGAGGAAAGTCTTAACAACAGTAACATTTGAAAACTGCTTTGCATTTTTTTCAAGAAACTCAAATGATGTGTCATCACCTTCCACTCCAAATACCGGCACTTCCACTGCTGATTTAACAACAGCAATTGTATCTCCCACATTTGCACCCACATCAATAACGGTCATCCCGGGATACTTTTTGGCAATAGATGCTGCCAAACGGCCAAACTGAATATTTAATTCAGGGTAAAGCTGGTAATTCACCAGTTGAATATTATTGGCAGGCATCTCAATTAAAAATTTTCCAACTTTTACAGCACCCGATTTTTTAGGTTTAGGGATATAAGGCACCCCTGTTTTTATGATGTCGTAACCAAACCGCTGTAAAAAATTCCTGATCAATTCTTTCATATATCTTAATCAAATTGTCCGTAAATATTATTTCTCATTTAAGATGTAAGAACCGCTTCAACTGTATCTTCGTTCGAACAGAACTTAATTCCCGGTTATGTTACATCCGTTAAAAAAGAAGATGAAGCAACTTTTAGTGAACGCATTTTTTAAACATGTGCGTACAAGCTACTCACAAAGTGGCGAAGATATAATTATTAGTGATTTATTTAACCGGCTCAATATCCAGCATCCCAGCTACCTTGACATCGGAGCCAATGACCCCATAGCCCTTAGTAATACCTACCGACTTTACAAAAGAGGGAGCAAAGGTGTTTGTGTGGAGCCCAATCCAGCTTTATGCGAAAAGCTCAGAAAACATCGTTCCAGAGATATTTGCCTGAATGTGGGAGTTGCATTTAACGATCTGAGAGAAGCCGATTTTTATCTGTTCCCCGAAAAATTCAATGGACTCAGCACCTTCTCAAAAGAAGAAGCCGACTTTTGGGAGCAAACTGGAAATGATGAAATTGGTCGCCATAAGGTTGAGCGAGTAATTAAAATAAAGCTGTTGCCTATTAATGAGATCATAAAAACTTATTTCTCACCATGGCCGAATTTAATTTCAATTGATGTGGAAGGACTGGATTTTGAAATCATAAAGACAATTGATTTTCAACAATTCAAACCAGAAGTATTTTGTATTGAAACATTGGGGTTTATTGAAAACAATAAAGAAATCAAGAAGCAGGAAATCATTGATTTCTTCCTGGAAAAAGACTACTTCGTGTACGCCGATTCCTATATTAACACAGTTTTCTGCCGAAAGAGCGCATTTAAAAATTTAGCCTGAAATATATTCCTCCATATGGAATTCGTTTGAGTATTATACTTATTTTGTTGCTACTTCGCTATGACCAGACTACTACTTTTCGTTTTACTGATTACCTCAAAAACACTTTTTGCCCAGGTAAATTTAACCCAAGGTCTTGTTGCTCATTACCCTTTCAATGGCAACGCCAATGATATCAGCGGGAACAATAACAATCCGATTTTCAACAACGCCACCTTAACAAACGATCGGTTTAACAATCCAAACAGCGCCTATCGCTTTAACGGCCAGGACAGTTACATACGTATACCACATAGTGCCACATTAAACACAGCAAGCAATATAACTTTAGCTGTATTTATTAAGCCAACAGGTTTTTATTATGGCACCTGCCATGGCAACTCCATTTTAATGAAAGGCACGGATGATACACCAAGTTCAGCTTACAGACTACGATTTGAGGACGAGATGTATAGCAACAGTACAAATTGCACCTATTCCCCACCCGATACTGTTCATCAAAACTATTGGGGACCAGGAACGAGAGTACCCGGAGGCTATACCCCGTATGTAACAAAAGGTGAATGGATCAGTTTGATTTATACTTACGACGGAACCAATGCAAAACTGTATATCAACTGCCAGTTAGTTGCTAATGTGAATGCGCCTGGTTACTTTTTTAATAACAATCAAGATCTGTTTATTGGAAAAATGGACAACCCATCATTTCCATATTGGCTGAATGGTGAGTTAGATGATATCAGAATATACAACAGAGCGATTAATGAAGATGAAGTAAAAGCAATTGCAGGTTGCCAGATCCCCTGCAATAACTGGCTGCGTACCACAACCCCCGGCGATGCTGTAAAAATCGGCGATCTTGATATCAGCGGCAACCAACTCACCGTAGAAGCAACCTTTAACCGGGTAGCACCTTATACGGGAAATTATTTATACGGGGGCGATATTGTTTCAAAACATGATCAGCCAAACGACTGCAACTATTTACTGCGTGCAAATAATGCAGAAATCACCACTACCAATGGTTTTTTCCAAACACCACCGGTATGTGAAATCGAATTGAACAAAACCTATCATGTAGCCATGACCTACAATGGCAGCACATTACGATTTTACAGGAATGGATTTCTATTGAGCGAAATGCCCGCCTCCGGTAATCTGGTATTGAACAACTGGCTCACGACGATCGGCGATTATGCACCAGGCACAGCAGGCACACCGGAAAATATGAACGGCTACATCAACGAAGTACGGATCTGGAATGTGGCAAGATCACAAGCCGACATACGGTCTTACATGAATACCTCTCTTCCCAACCCAACCACTCAAACCGGACTGCGGGCATACTATACATTTGACAACTTGCTCAACAAACAGGGCAATGCTGCCTGGAATGGAACCCTTATTGGCAACGCTTCCATCAACAACACGAATCCTTCCTGTACTGTTTCAACAGACTCCTGTGTCGTACTGTGCTCACCTAAAAACGATTTTTCATTTACGCAAAACAGCTGTAACCCATTTGAATTTACGTTTTCCACCAACTCCAATACTTACCAGAGTATAGCCTGGGATTTTGGCGACAATACTACTGTAACCGCAGGATCAACCGTAACACACACCTATGCTGCTACAGGCAACTATACTGTATCAATGATTCAGCAATACGGCAACTGTGCTGATACCGTACAAAAAACGTTTTCGATAATCATACAGAACGATCCGCAAGCCATCATTACGCAAGACACAACCATTTGTTTTGGAACATCCAAACAATTGAATGCGGCACCAGCACTTAGTTATTGCTGGTCACCGGTTGCAAATCTGAATGATCCTTCTGCTCAAAATCCGGTTACATCTACTCCCGGAACAACGACTTACTATTTAACCTCGCAGAAAAAAGGTACCAACCTGATTGTAAATGGCAATTTTTCGGCAGGGAACTCCGGTTTCACTTCACAATACACGTACAATGCAGCTTCCGGAATCAATCCCGGGGTTTATACAGTAAGTAACAATCCGGTTGCATGGCATCCGCAAATGCCTGCGTGTACGGACTATACTGGCACTGCCGGAAACGGGAATATGATGATTGTAAACGGTGCACAAACAGCAAATGTGAGGGTATGGACACAGACAGTAACCGTACAGCCAAATACCAACTATGCATTTGAAACATGGGTACAACACATGACCAGCAGCAACCCGGCACAACTGCAGTTTTCAATCAATGGCGTTCTTATTGGTCCTGTTTTTACAGCTAACAACACAGCCTGTATCTGGAACAGATTTTACAGTTCATGGAATTCGGGAAATAGTACTTCAGCAACAATTGCGATCGTAAATCAGAACCAGGTTTTTACCGGAAATGATTTTGCATTGGACGACATTTCGTTTGCACCGATCATTATTGCAAGAGACAGCATTACAATTACTGTTGACACACCCGCAATCAGTGTTTTAAACGATACTACGGTTTGTGCGGGAACAGCAGTACAGTTAACGGCAAGTGGAAGTAACAACTATACATGGAGTCCGGCTTTGCACTTATCAAATGCAAATCTGGCGAACCCGGTAGCCACACCCACAAACACAACCAAATACTTTGTAACCGGAACCAATGTTGCCGGCTGCACTGCCACCGACAGTATTACCGTTACAGTAAACCCTTTGCCAATTGTAAGCATCAGTAACGATACATTGATTTGCAGTAACAGCTCAGTTCAATTAGTTGCGTCAGGTGGCATTTCGTATAGCTGGCTACCCACAGCCACACTCAGCAACAGTTCAATCGCAAACCCCGTTGCAACTCCGGCTGGTTCTACTACTTATTCTGTTACTGTAACAGACAATAATAATTGCAGCAATTCCGATTCGGTAAGTGTTTCGGTGCGCCCGCCTGATAGTTTTACAATTAGTCCTTCTGCATCTGTTTGTTCTGCCGACTCTGTGCAATTAACCGTTACCGGAGGTGATGTTTACGCATGGAGTCCGGCTGCCTACCTCAGCAATGCAGCCATTGCAAATCCGATGGCATCGCCAAACACAACCATGGATTTTACAGTTACTGTTACAGATACGCTCTGCAGTTACAGCGAAACACTTTCTGCTACCGTTACGGTGTTGCCACTACCAACGCTGTCGCTTACAAAATCAAACGATATTGACTGCAGTAATAACAGCAGCAGACTTTCAGTAAGTGGCGCAGCTCAATACCTCTGGAGCCCCGGCAGTACACTCAACAGCTCCGTTAGCAGCAATCCGTTAGCAACTCCTGTCGAAACAACAACCTATATTGTAAGCGGAACCGACTTCAACGGTTGTGCAAATACAGACAGCATAACGGTTTTGGTAAACAATACCAACAAAGGCGGCTACCTGATGCCCAATGCCTTTACGCCAAACAATGATGGAGTGAATGATTGTTACGGCATCAGCAGTTGGGGCATCATCCTTGAGCTGGAATTCAGTATTTACAACCGCTGGGGCGAACGTGTATTCTTTACAACAGAACCAGGCAAATGCTGGGATGGAACTTACAAAGGAGTAAAACAGGATCCGGGAATGTTTACGTACAGTATCAAGGCAAAAACGAGTTGCGAAAGTATGGTAATAAGAAAAGGTGTTTTTTCACTGATCAGGTAGGCAAAACAATCATAGGTTTAGCAACGGCCGATACAAATCTATGACAAGTGACGGCTTCCCGACAAACAGATTCACAACCGTGTACAATACTGAATAACTGTGTTAATATGACCTGTTAATAGCCAATGCGCTTTAAAAATTCATCTTTCCGCCGGGTAGCCAGTTCCAGGTACACGCCGTTTTCCATTTCAACCTCCCCTCCTCTTCCTTTATGATACTTCAATACTTTATTGAGGTTGATGAGATAGGAATGGTGCAAACGAAAGAATACTGAATCAGGCAGCATTTCTTCATATTCTTTAAGACTTTTAGAAGAAACCATTTTTTGTCCACCAACTGTATAAATGATTGTATAAGCACCGTTTGCTTCGCAATAGATGATGGAGTCTGTTTCGATAAATTCCAGTTGGTCTTTAAACGTAGGAACAGCCACCTTTTGCAACGCAACAGATGGCTGCTTTATATTCTGCAAAAGCAGTTGCAATTGCTGGTTGATATTTTTTTGGTTCACACGTTCCGATGCTTTTGACACAACGGCTTTGAGTTCATCAATATTAACCGGCTTCAGCAAATAATCAAGCGCTGAATATTTAAACGCTTTAAGCGAATAAGCATCAAAGGCAGTTACAAAAACGATCTCAAAATTAACCGGCATGATCCTGTCGAGCAGATCAAATGCATTGCCATGCGGCATTTCAATATCCAGCAATACAAGATCAGGTTTCAATTCATTGATTAAAAGCTGCGCTGTATCAATATTTTCTGCTTCTCCAACGTGCACAGCTTCGGGGCAGTATACCCGTAACAATTCCTTTATGATCCGGAGGTTCTTTGGTTCATCATCAACCGTAATTACTTTCAGCATAAGAAATTATTTTTTTGTTTGATGCAGAAAAGCGACCGATTCCACATACAATATTCTGCCATCGGTAAATCTACTAAAATACCTGAATTCGAACCATCATTTTGCATAACTATGCTCATCTGCGACTTTTAAACAGGAAAAAGAACTTTTACTCTGGTGCCTGTTGCTTTCCCATCCGCAGCTTCCATGTCTTCAATGATTACTTCAATTTTCCGCTCCCGCCCTTCGTTTAACAAAGCAATTCGTTCAGCAGTTAACGACATGCCTCGGGATTGGTATTCGATTGGGTTTACAGCTTTTAGTTCAAGAGCTCTCTTGCGGCCCACCCCGTTATCTTCCACAATACATTCAAGTAAACCGGAAGATTCTATAAATGACAAACTAATAACACCATCCACTTCCTTTAGGAAGCGGATACCATGCCGTAGTGCATTTTCCACATAGGGCTGCAGCAACAAGGGAGGTATTTCAAGTTGCGATACCGGATGATCCGTTTTTACAGTTACCGTGAACAAAAAGCCGCTTTCCATTCTTGCTTTCTCCAATTCAAGATAGGTAGTAAGATAGCTGATCTCTTCTTCCAGGGTAATGGTTTCTTTTGATGAAAATTCGAGTGTTTGGCGGATCAGCTTGGAAAAGCCGGTAATAAATTTATTGGCTCCTTTTACATCCCGGTCAATTACATACTGTTGAATAGAGTTAAGGCTGTTGAAAATAAAATGAGGATT
>CAYMSG010000223.1:0-6549 GCA_964392955.1 uncultured Chitinophagaceae bacterium
ATAGTTTGTATCCTTTCTGCGAATTGGAAAAGTTGCTGACCATCAGCAAATAGGTGCGGCCTGCAGTAAGATTGGGTCGCCGGCTGAATTTGGGTGGGTTGTTATTGTTGAACGATCCGCATTCAAACAGGTTGGCCGCAGTTGCATTTGTGCCTGTTTGTCCTGTTAAACCCGACCAGTTGGCTGCAATGCAACGGGATGTGTTGTTATACACTGTGGAAGGATCGATGCCGGTGATGTCCCATATCTGCCAGTCGTAATCATCACTTGCACTGATGGGATCAATCAAAAAATTAAGTGTGCCCGATGTAAAACAAGTAAACCTGTACCAGAAAGGATTTACATCATAGTATGTATTCTGGCTGGTATTGCAACCCGGTACAATTACCTGGTTATTGACGCAACTGGGTACATTGTTTTGTGTAAATACACCTGTGCCGCAAACAGGAAATGCGGTGGCAGGTGTTTGCCCCAATGTGGTGCATTGCGCTTGGATTGCATCAGCAAATAAACTGCATACAACCAGTACCAACATGCTGCGAACGATAAATGATAAGTGCTTTTTCAAATCTTTATTTTTTCCTGATGCCGTAAAATTAACCGGAATACACTCTTTGACAAACACCGTTTGTAAAACGTTGCCTCATAAAAAAACCCCGGCTCTGGCCGGGGTTGACATTTTGTAGGATTAATGCATTATGCGATTTCTACATCAGCACCTGCATCTTTCAACTTCGCTGCAATTTCTTCAGCTTCTGCTTTCGATACACCTTCTTTAACAGGCTTTGGAGCACCGTCAACTAAATCTTTCGCTTCTTTCAAACCTAAACCAGTTAAGTCTTTAACGATCTTAACAACGTTCAATTTAGAAGCACCACCGCTCTTCAGAATTACATCGAATGCAGTTTTTTCTTCAGCAGCAGCAGCACCTTCGCCACCACCTGCAGCAACTACTACTGCAGCAGCAGCTGGTTCAATACCGTAATCTGCTTTCAATACATCTGCTAATTCCTGAACTTCTTTTACTGTTAAGCTTACTAATGATTCAGCTAATGCTTTTACGTCTGCCATTTTTTTACTTTTTAACCGCCTTCATTCTCTTCAGGAGTCCGGCGGATGGTTATAAATAATGCCCCGTTTGAACCTCAGAGGCGTTGGTTATACCCCCATCCCCTAAAGGGGAGCAGGAGCTATTAATTTTAAGAACTTGAATTGTTTCTTATCCCCCTTTAGGGGATAGGGACAATTACTCTGCAGGAGCAGTTTCCGTTTCAGCAGTAGCTCCACCTTTTGTTTCTGCGTTATGCAGCAAGGCCGCAATCACACGTTTTGCAGGAGATTGTAACAAGCCGATCACTTCGCCAATCAACTCGTTCTTTGTTTTGATCTGTGTCAATGCTTTCAACTGGTTGTCGCCGGCATACACATCACCGTTGATGAACGCTGCTTTCAACACTGGTTTTTCGCCATTGTTAGCTTTGCGGAAAGAGCTGATGATCATCGCAGGTTCTTTCGGATTTTCAGAGAACATTAGTGCTGTTACATTATTCAATGCATCAAACACACCAGTGTAACGCTCTGCATCCAACGATTCCAATGCTTTTTTGATCAGGGTGTTCTTTGCCACTTTCATTTCAACATTCTTGTCGAAACATGCACGGCGCAGTTTACCCACCTGCTCTACAGTTAATGATTCGGTATCAGTAATGTAGAAGTTATTGTATTGACTGAACTTGCCTTTCAGCACTTCAATCACTTCATTTTTTTGTTCTTTTGTCATGATTTTAGTTTTAATAACCCGAAAGGATTAGTTCATGAATGATTTTGTGTCAACAGCAATACCAGGACTCATAGTGCTTGCCATATAAATGCTTTTGAGGTAAGTTCCTTTTGCAGTAGAAGGCTTTGCCTTGATCAACGCACTTAAGAACTCAGTGATATTTTCAGCAATTTTTTCAGGAGCAAAACTGATACGACCCACAGAAGCGTGAACGATACCTGCTTTATCAACTTTAAATGCGATTTTACCACCTTTCACTTCATTTACAGCTGCAGCTACATCATTTGTAACGGTACCTGTTTTAGGGTTTGGCATCAGGTTACGTGGACCTAACACTTTACCTAACTTACCGATTTTCGGCATTACTGCAGGCGTAGCGATGATCACATCGATATCTGTCCAGCCACCTTCGATTTTGGTAATAAATTCATCTAATCCAACAAAGTCAGCACCTGCTGCTTTTGCATCCGCTTCTTTATCGGGTGTGCAAAGCACCAATACTTTCTTTGTTTTACCAGTACCGTGTGGTAAGGTTACTGTACCACGGATAGCCTGGTCAGCTTTCTTAGGATCAACACCTAAGCGAACGTGAACGTCAACAGAGCTATCGAACTTTGTACAGTTGATTTCTTTTACGAGTGTAGAAGCATCCTTCAGGGAATAAATCTTGTTATTATCCACCTTGGCTTCTGCTACTTTTCTTTTTTTAGTCAAAGACATGTTTCAAAAAATTTAAGGTGAATAATTAATTTTCCCAAGGGGCTTTACCATCAATCGTGATACCGAGGCTGCGTGCAGTACCTGCTACCATGCTCATGGCACTGTTCAGCGTAAAGCAATTCATGTCGGGCATTTTATCCTTCGCAATTGCTTCCACCTGTTCCCAGGTTACCTTGCCAGATTTTGCACGATTTGGTTCTTTGGAACCTTTTTGAAGTTTCGCTGCTTCAAGTAATTGAACAGAAGCAGGTGCAGTTTTGATAACGAAGTCGAACGACTTGTCGGAGTAAACAGTGATCAAAACAGGTACTACTTTCCCCATTTTGTCTTGAGTTCTTGCATTGAACTGCTTGCAGAACTCCATGATGTTAAGACCCTTTGAACCAAGGGCCGGTCCTACAGGAGGTGCAGGGTTTGCCTGTCCACCCTTTACCTGCAGTTTCACAAATCCTGTGATGTCTTTTGCCATTGTAAAAGTTTTTTTGGTGATAGCGTGTCGCTTCCTGCGACACTCCCAAACAAATAAATTCCAATAAAAGAACTTTTTGGGACGGCAAAGGTAAGGCTCATTTCCTTACCAGCAAAGGGTTTTAGCAAGTATTTTCGGTTGCCGGAAGGTTACAAAACAATCCTGATTTGAACTGCAACAGCAACTCATTCTGAAGATTATTCTAAGCCCACTTAAAAAAAAGAGCTTTTATTTTTTACTGACTGCATAATTTGCTTTAATTTTTCAATTCAATTCTAAAAAACTCCAAAAACAACTTTAAAAAAACAATCAAATGGCAAAAGCAAAAAAGAAAGCTGCCAAGGCTGCCAAGAAACCAGTAAAGAAGGCGGCCGTAAAAAAGAAAGCAGCGAAAAAAGCTCCTGCTAAGAAAAAAGTAGCAAAAAAGGCAAAAAAAGCAGCGCCTAAGAAAAAAGCGGCTCCCAAGAAAAAAGCAGCGGTAAAAAAGAAGGCAGCGAAAAAAGCCATCAAAAAAGTTGTAAAGAAAGCCGCGAAGAAAAAAGCAGCGAAGAAAGCTCCGGCAAAAAAGAAAGTCGCACCAAAAGCAAAACCAGCAGCTAAAAAAGCAGCGCCAAAAGCAAAATCGGTTAGTGCTCCGGCACCTGCGCCCGTTCAAGTTGAACTTCCTTTACCAGAAGCTCCTGCTGCACCTGCCGCCGAAGAAACAAGCAGTACAGAAAGCCAGGAATCGTAAACCATTCCTGCTGAAAATAAAAAAGTCCCCACTCAATGAGATGGGGACTTTTCGTTATGCTTAATCTTTTTTATGCTAACTTTTCAACCTGCATATAGTTCAATTCAACCGGTGTAGCACGTCCAAACACTTTTACTGCTACTTTCAGTTTCTTCTTCTCATCGTTTACTTCTTCAATTACGCCATTAAAGTCGTTGAAAGGTCCATCGATGATCTTGATCGTTTCACCAACAATGAATGGCTCGCTCATGGTCATTCCACTTGCATCTGCCATTTCATCTACTTTACCCAGCATTTTATTTACTTCGGCTTTTCGCAATGCAATGGGATTTTCTTTGCCAAGGAAATGAATCACATTGCTTGTATTGCTGATCGTTTCACGAATATCATCGCCCATCTTTCCCTCTTCCACCTCTATCATTACATAACCGGGATAGAAGTTGCGTTCACGTACTACTTTTTTACCATTAGCAACTTTGTACACTTTCTCAACAGGAAGAAACACCTGCTTTACAATTTTATCCCAACCGTTGCGTGTAATTTCTTTATCGAGGTATTCCTTCACCTTCTTCTCTTTGCCGCTCACGACACGAAGCACATACCACTTACTGGTTTCCACATTGGCAGTTTCAGACATGACTACTATTATTTGAAGAATGAATAAAAGAATTGAAGAGCGCTGGCAATACCCAGATCCATTACCCAAATAATAGCGGTAATGATCAGTGTGGCAACCAACACAATCATAGTTGATTGCTGGAGCTGTTGCCAGGTTGGCCAGGTTACTTTTTCAAGTAACTCTCTGTAAGAATCCTTAAAGTAAGCCGATACTTTGTTCATTTTACTAATTTGAGAATTTGAAAATCAGCTGATTTGAAAATGATGAAGGAAAAAAGAAAACTGTGTTACAATTTTAGAATTTTCAAATTTATCATTTTCAAATATCTCAGCACGGGCACTAGGATTCGAACCCAGATCAAAGGTTTTGGAGACCCGTATGCTACCGTTGCACCATGCCCGTAGAAAGCTAAAAGCTATCCGCCAGAAGACGGACAGCTTTTAGTTTTATGTATTGCAAATGTAAAACATTTGCGTAAGCTAAAAGCCGAGGCCCCGCTTATTTGATGATTTCAGTAACCTGTCCGGCACCTACTGTACGACCACCTTCACGGATCGCAAACTTCAAACCTTTCTCCATCGCAATTGGCTGGATCAGTTTTACAGTAAGGTTGGTGTTATCACCAGGCATCACCATTTCAGTTCCTGCCGGTAATTCAACTTCACCAGTTACGTCAGTTGTACGGAAGTAGAACTGAGGACGGTATTTCTGGAAGAATGGAGTGTGACGTCCACCTTCTTCTTTGCTCAATACGTACACTTCACCTTTGAATTCAGTGTGGGGAGTGATTGATTTTGGAGCACAGATAACCATACCACGACGGATATCTTTCTTCTCAATACCACGGAGGAGTAAACCTGCGTTATCACCAGCCTGACCTTGATCAAGGAGTTTCTTAAACATCTCAACACCAGTTACTGTAGAGCTCATTGGAGCATCCATCAAACCTACGATTTCAACTGCTTCACCTACTTTGATGATACCACGCTCAATACGACCAGTAGCTACAGTACCACGACCAGTGATTGAGAACACGTCCTCAACACTCATCAGGAATGGCATATCAACCGGGCGAGGAGGAAGAGGAATGTAAGTATCTACTGCTTCCATCAACTCTTCTACTTTCGCAACCCATTTTGCATCACCAGCCAAAGCACCTGTTGCAGAACCCTGGATAATTGGAGTATTGTCACCATCGAAGCCATAAGAGCTCAACAGTTCACGGATTTCCATTTCAACCAGTTCTAACAACTCAGCATCTTCAACCAAGTCAACTTTATTCATAAACACAACAATCTTAGGTACACCTACCTGGCGTGCCAAAAGGATGTGTTCTTTTGTTTGTGGCATAGGACCATCAGTTGCAGCTACTACGAGGATAGCACCATCCATCTGAGCAGCACCAGTGATCATGTTTTTTACGTAGTCAGCGTGACCAGGACAATCTACGTGTGCGTAGTGACGGTTTGCTGTTTGGTATTCTACGTGTGCGGTGTTGATAGTGATACCACGCTCTTTTTCTTCGGGCGCACCATCAATTTCATCATATTTTTTTGCCTGCGCCAGACCTTTCTTAGAAAGGATGTCTGTAATGGCTGCAGTCAAAGTTGTTTTACCATGGTCAACGTGACCGATAGTTCCAACGTTTACGTGCGGTTTTTCCCGCTTAAAGGTCTCTTTAGACATCTTATTTTGTTTTTAAATTGTGTTTACAAAAACTGTTAAACTATATTATGTAATCGGCTTCAATGCTACGGGTAGCTGTTGTTGCGTCGCACACTTCATCATTTCGTCATTGCCCAGCACCATTCTAACATCTTCAGAAATGTGTTGAGCCGTTAGTGAGAATCGAACTCACGACCTCTTCCCTACCAAGGAAGTGCTCTACCACTGAGCTACAACGGCTGGCAGAGTATCGATGAGATTCTCTCACATCAACCTGATTTAAAGAACTGTTTGAGCGGGAGACGAGGCTCGAACTCGCCACCTATAGCTTGGAAGGCTATCGCTCTACCAAATGAGCTACTCCCGCAATAAAATTTGATCATTTAAAATGAGATAATTTGAAAATCACCCCGCTTTCATGTTTCAAACTCAAAGAACAACTACAATTATCAAATTAAATAATTTTCAAATTGTATTCGTGGGCAGGAGAGGATTCGAACCTCTGAAGTCGAAAGACAGCGGATTTACAGTCCGCCCCATTTGGCCGCTCTGGAACCTGCCCT
>CAYMSG010000224.1:0-1289 GCA_964392955.1 uncultured Chitinophagaceae bacterium
GGGAGATGAGAACCGATATACCTATCGTTTAACCACACCTTGGCGTGCCGGCATTGGTCTTTCATACGTGTTCCGTGAAATAAGTGATGTTACGAAACAGAAAGCATTTATTTCCGGCGATGTTGAGTTGATCAACTATAAATCGATGAATTACCAGAGCAATGCAGGTACGGGAAATGGAGATGATGCTTATTTTAATTCGTTGAATCAATCCATAGATGATGTATACAAAATGGCGATCAATGCACGGGTTGGTGGCGAATTAAAATTTGAAACCTTTATGGTACGGGCTGGTTTTAATTTTATGGGCAGTCCTTACAATAAAGAGTATGTTACCGATGAAGCAGGTGAAGTATTAAAGGCATGGCGATTAACGCCCAGCATTGGTGTTGGTTACCGTGACAAAGGTTTTTTTGCTGATCTTTCCTACCTACATGGTATGAGTAACGGCTTTCATATTCCTTACACATTGGAAAACCCGAACATCCCCACTCCTTATGCAAAAAACAGGATTACTAACGGACAAATAATTGCAACCGTAGGTTTCAAATTTTAATACAAACGATTTGAATGAAAAAACCGGCATCAATCTGATGCCGGTTTTTTTATGTTCGTTTCAATATAGTCAATGATCTGCTGCAACATGAATGGATGAAACCAGTGCATTGTTTCATCACGTCTGAACCAGGTGAGTTGACGCTTGGCGTAATGTCTTGAATTTTGTTTGATCTTGTCAATTGCTTTTTCAAGACTCAGGTTGCCATCAAAAAAATCAAACAGTTCACGGTAGCCCACTGTTTGCAATGCGTTGAGATGGCGTAGCGGATATACCTCTTTTGCTTCCTGTAATAATCCTTCCTGCATCATTGTATCTACCCGTTGATTGATGCGTTGATACAATTCTTCTCTTGGCAAATCCAACCCGATTTTAATGATGTTGAAATTCCGTTCCTGCTTCTCTCCTTTCCTGAACCCAAGGATTGAAGCACCGGCAGAACGTACAACTTCCAATGCACGAAGCATGCGTTGTGGATTTTGCATTTCACCTTTTGCTGCAAAGAGCGGATCATATTGCTGTAACTGTTCCTGCAGCCATCCAAGCCCCTGTTGTTGATACTGCTGTTGCAACTCCTGCCGAATTGATTCATCCACAGCCGGTATTTCATCCATCCCTTCGCAGAATGCTTTGATGTACAAACCGGTTCCTCCGACCATTACAGCAATATCATTCGTTTTAAAAATCCGGGCAACAGCATCTAACGCATAGGTTTCAAACGATGCAGCCGAAA
>CAYMSG010000224.1:1303-6542 GCA_964392955.1 uncultured Chitinophagaceae bacterium
CAGCTCAACTGTGGAAGGTTTTGCCACACCGATTGTAATTTCTTTGAAACATTGCCGGGAATCGGCAGAAATGATCGCTGTGTTGAAATGCCGGGCCAGTTGTAATGCAACGGCTGTTTTACCAACTGCTGTTGGGCCTGCAATAAGAATAACGGTTTTGTTCATGCAATTAATGAGTTTGTAAAGAACTCAACTGGTGTCTGACGTCTCGAAGAGCGTCTGACACATTTATAACTAAGTGAAATGATCGTACACGATTACTCCGTCAGACGAGGGCGTCAGACGGGGCGTATTAAAAGGCAGTATCTTCCTCGTCAGTTTGTGTTGCTTCTTCTTCATCAGTTCCACTCTCATCATCGGAATCGCCTTCTTCTCCATACCCTTCAGCACCGGCAGTAAGATCATATTTCTCTTCCATTTCTGCCAGCTTATCACCTACCAGTCCTTTTGTACCATATTGGCTGGGAGCAATTCCCTCCGTACGAATAACAGAAGGATACGTGGTTTTAGGATTTTCTTCTTTGCTCACGTTGATCAACTCAATCATGAATGTCCAGTTCTTATTGAAATCATAGACATACACAAATTTCTGATTGGGTTCACGTATTTCACTGCCAACGGTTGTTTCTTCCATCAGCAATGGTTCAGCTTTGTAGGCTTTTTCGTATTTCTCTAATGAAATTTCACGGCCCTGTTGCCAATGGTCGTTACTGCGATAGAAAGTAGCTTTGTGTTTATTGTCGAATTCGTAAGCTTTAAGGATTGTTTCGTGCAGGTCTTTAAAACTTTGTGTGTGCCGAATGACAATGTCACGATACACCGCATCATCATCTTCCCAATAAATCCTGAACCGTAATATAGCCATAACACAATTTGAAAATGAAGAAATTTGAAAACCTGCCAGCCGTCAGGCTAGTTTGAAAATGGAATACAAACAATTCCGTATCAAAAGTCCGTTACAAATGTAAAATTATTCATTCACAGGAACAAGATTAACTTCCTTTGCTTTTTGCAGCATAAATGCATAGGCAGCTTCATAGGTATTCGCTATATCACCATCCAGAATTGCGTCTTTGATCGCTGTTTTCAAATCGCCCACAATGCGTGAAGGTGGCACGTTGAATGTTTTCATGATCATTTCCCCCGTAATAGGTGGTTGCCAGTTACGGATATGATCTTTTTCTTCCACTTCCTTGCATCGCTGGCGTACCAGTTCAAAATTCTGCAGGTAACGCTGTACTTTCTGTTGATTCTTGGAAGTGATATCTGCATTACACAAGGTCATCAATGCATCAAAATCTTCGCCGGCATCAAATAACAAACGGCGTATAGCACTGTCCGTTATGTTTTCTTTGGTTAAGCTGATCGGGCGGAGATGCAACTCCACCATCTTTTTTACAAACTTCATTTTTTCATTGGCAGGCAGTTTCAGTTGTGCAAATATCTTTGGCACCATGCGTCCGCCTACCACTTCATGTCCATGAAAAGTCCAGCCATGGCCGGGCTCAAACCGTTTGGTAGCGGGCTTTGCAATATCGTGCAGGATAGCGGCCCAACGTAACCACAGATCATTTGTATTCTCCGAAATATTATCCAACACCTGCACTGTGTGATAGAAATTGTCCTTGTGCCCTTTTCCATCAATATATTCCGCACCGGCAAGATCCACCATTTGCGGAAAGAATAATTTCAGCAAACCACTTTTGTATAATAAATCAAAACCAACAGATGGCTTTTTGCTCAACACAATTTTATTCAGTTCATCAGCAATGCGTTCTTTTGAAATAATATGTAACCGATGTGCATTTTCAATAATACCCAGCCATGTTTCAGGTACAATACTGAAATGTAATTGTGATGCAAAGCGAATCGCCCGCATCATCCGTAACGGGTCATCGCTGAACGTTGTTCCGGGTTCGAGTGGTGTACGGATAAGTTTTAACTCCAGGTCTTCAATCCCGTTGAACGGATCGATCAGTGTTCCAAAATCGTCTTTGTTTAAACTGATGGCCAGTGCATTGATGGTAAAATCTCTGCGGCGCTGATCGTCTTCGAGTGTGCCGGGTTCTACTTCAGGTTTGCGTGAATGCGCTGCATAACTTTCTTTTCGTGCACCTACAAACTCGATTTCAAATCCATCAACTTTAATATTGGCTGTTCCAAAGGTTTTAAAAACGGCTACCTGTGGCTGTGGCTGAAATTTCTCCGCAACAGCATGTGCCAGGGCAATCCCATCACCTACGCAAACAAAATCGAGATCTTTACAGGGGCGTTGCAATAATTTATCACGCACAAAACCGCCAACAAGGTAGCAGGGCAATTGTAACTGTTGTGCACAACTGCCGATCATTTTTAATATTGCTAATTCCTTGTCGGTACAATCAATCATCATAAGCTGCAAAAGTAAGAAAGAGAAAACAAGATACGTACGAAGTGGAAAGTACGATTGGCGTGTCTGACTGTGATCAGAATAGTTTGGTGTAGACTTCCATTACTTTTGTTGCCGTTGCTTCATTGGTAAAACGTTGTGCATGTTGCCATCCTTTTTCGATCTGTTGTGCTGCCAGTGAGGGATCGTTTACAATACGTTTCATTTGAGTGGCAATTTCTTCGGGCTTTGTGGGATCAACATAAAAAGCCCCATCCCCTCCTGCTTCGGGTAAACAGGAAACATTGGATGTTATAACAGGAATACGGCTCCACAATGCTTCCAGTACAGGAATGCCAAAGCCTTCGAAAATACTGGGGTAGATCATGGCCGTTGCCATTTGATAGATTGCAGGAAAATCTGCTGCCGATTGAAATGTTGCTGATGATTTCGCTGTGGGCTGGTCCGACAGAAACAGAATGCGGTTCTCTAACTGATGCGCCGCAACATATTCCTTCACTTTCTGTTTATAATCGCCGCCATTGCCAATTACAACAAGCGGAATGTTTATCTCATCACGCAAAAGATGCATAGCGGCGCAAAGATTCAACAGGTTTTTTCGTTCAATGACCGAACCTACATATAAAAAATAATGTTCGGGTAAGTTGTATTGTTCACGGATGTGCTGTTTCGCTTCCTCTGTTACCCGAACAGCAAACGATGGATTGCAACTCTGGTAACAAACTTCAATTTTTTCAGCAGGTGTTTTGTAGAACGCAACAATATCCTGTTTGGTTTGATGACTGATGGCAATGATTTTGTCAGCATGTTCACAGGCATAACGGAACTTCTTTGTATAAATGCTGCGGTCGATGGCTTTGTATTGCTCCGGGTAACGTTCGTGGATGAGATCGTGAATGGTGACAATTGATTTGATACCCGTTTTATGAATGTTTACCGGAATTTCATGGCTAAGCCCATGATAGAGATCGATCTTTTGTTTCTTCAAATCCGACTTCACCCAATTGCTGCGCCATACCGATGATAATTTTTTTGCAATGAATGTATGTGGTTGTACTTCCTGTATGTTTTGTTCTGTAAAATGAAACAACGACGATGGCCTGGGATTAAAGAGTACATACTGATGTTGTGGAAAATATACGGCCAGTGAATGGATAAGTGTACGACTGTAATGCCCCAGCCCGGTTTGATTGTGAAATGCACGCTTGGCGTCGAAACCAATATTCATACCGCAAATATAAGTCTGTAAGATGGGAGTCCGCAAGCCCGGAACTTTGTTGGGTTCAAATTGAAGGATCGTTCGTTTACAGGAAACATCTTTCCGACTTGCCGACTTTCATTCTTATCAACTATTTTCGCAGCAAATTTGAAATAACAATGAAAGATTTGATTCTTGAAGCATGGGGAAACCGTGAACTTTTAAAGGATACGAAGTACAGCGATGCAGTGCGTGCAGTGATTGAAGAAGTAGATAAAGGACGTTTACGTACGGCTGAGCCGATTGCAGATGGCTGGCAGGTAAATGAATGGGTAAAACAGGCCATCCTCATGTATTTTGGTATTCAGCAAATGCAGACCTGGGATGTAGAGCCATTTGAGTTCTACGACAAGATGCTGCTGAAGAAAAATTATAAAGAGCTGGGTGTACGTGCGGTGCCGCATGCCGTAGCACGTTACGGTGCTTATCTTGCAAAGAATGTGGTACTGATGCCAAGTTATGTAAACATTGGTGCGTATGTTGATGAAGGCACCATGGTTGATACATGGGCAACAGTAGGCAGCTGTGCACAAATCGGAAAAGGCGTACACCTGAGTGGTGGTGTTGGTATTGGTGGTGTGCTGGAGCCCTTGCAGGCAAGCCCGGTTATTATTGAAGATGGTGTGTTTGTAGGCAGCCGCTGTATTGTGGTGGAAGGTGTACGTGTTGAAAAAGAAGCAGTGCTGGGTGCAAATGTGGTATTGACACAATCCACAAAAATTATTGATGTAAGTGGTGCCGAACCTGTTGAAATGAAAGGCCGTGTTCCTGCACGTAGTGTGGTGATTCCGGGGACATACAATAAAAAATTCCCTGCAGGTGAATTTGGTGTGGGCTGTGCATTAATCATTGGACAGCGTAAACCAAGCACCGATCTCAAAACAAGTTTGAACGATGCATTGCGTGATTTTAATGTAAGTGTGTAAAACAGGTAGTTATCCATTCTAACATTTGAAAGTCCTGTTGTATATCGGCAGGACTTTTTTATTGACATTTATGCCGAAAAAATATTCAGTTTCCGTTATTGGCTTTGTACTCACATTGATTGGTTCGGTTCTGTTTTCAACCAAAGCCATTATTGTAAAGAAAGCGTTTGCCAATATTGAAATTGATGCATTGTCGCTGCTTACACTACGGATGCTGTTTGCATTGCCATTTTATATTCTTGTACTTTTTGTTACCAGGCAAAACAATTCATCGCTTACTGCCACGCAATGGCTTCAGCTGGTGATTGTTGGTTTGCTGGGTTATTATGTAAG
Source organism: uncultured Chitinophagaceae bacterium (assembly GCA_964392955.1). Lineage (GTDB taxonomy): Bacteria > Bacteroidota > Bacteroidia > Chitinophagales > Chitinophagaceae > Lacibacter. The sequence continues at coordinate 6,210 of CAYMSG010000224.1, forward strand.
CAGCTATCTTGATTTTGAAGGGCTGCAATACATCTCGGCAGGTTTGGAACGGCTGATCCTTTTTCTCTATCCCAGTTTTGTGTTGCTCATCAATGCAGTTGTTTTTAAACAGCAGATCCAGAAAAACCAGCGGATCGCATTGTTACTGACCTACAGTGGCATTGGCCTGGCATATGCCGGTGAGTTTAATTTGTACCATCTCGAACCTGGCTTTTTCTGGGGTGGCTTACTCATCTTTCTTTGTTCCATAACCTATGCCCTGTATATTGTCGGCAGCGGCCGTTTGATTCCCTTAACCGGTGCCACTAAATTTACATCGTATGCCATGCTTGC
>CAYMSG010000225.1:0-734 GCA_964392955.1 uncultured Chitinophagaceae bacterium
CTGTTTCTTTATTTACGTGGATACCGGCATAGGAAATGGCCAGTCCCATAAACAGGATCCAGGTAACACCTAAGGAAATACCAAATAGCTTTAAGCGGCCCAACCATGTGCCGATGGCAATGACCACGCCATAAATAATGACTGTTTGCGGAATACTTTCTTGGAGCAGTAGTTGGAGAAACCAGTTCATAGTAGCGAAATATACAGTAAAGCTATCAGCAAAGTTGAAGGGAGGAACTAACTAAAATCACAGAACCTGCTTTTTGTTAGCAGGTTCTGTGTAGAAAGTTTGTTATTTGTCTTTGATTACCATTGTATAAGTCCATTGATCGTGCCACATCACCCTGCTGAAAAAGATACTAATGAATTCCAGAGGAACAAATCTGCAAATAGATCGTATAAAAGCTTTTTTATAACCAACTGGCGAACCGTCGATCTGTACAGCCTTCGTTTTTGTAATCAACTTTCCGAGTGTTTTTCCTTTTGCGCCTTCAAGGAACGTATAGTATAAAAGAATGACTACAACATATGCCAGCAGGAAAAGTAATTGTACCGATCCTGGCGGCATGCTGGAGCCTGAATCCGATTGAAATGCAACAGTGGCCAGTCCGCCAATTACACCAAAAATAGCCATGAGAACATAAAACGAAATCACATCAATGATTACATTGACAAGACGTTGCCCAATGGAAGCAAGCTCATATGTTGGTTCGTTGAAGTCATGCAATACATTG
>CAYMSG010000225.1:744-6517 GCA_964392955.1 uncultured Chitinophagaceae bacterium
TTCATGAAATTCGTGTAACACGTTTGTTTGTTGTTCCATAAATAGAGTTGGTTTGGTGATGAAGTATTAAAATAATAATTTTCTGCTTTCGATGTATCAATAAAAAAACCGCAGCATTTGCTACGGTTTATCATTGAAACAACTTGTAGAACGTTTACATACCTAATATCCACGCAAAGATCAACGGCGCTACAATGGTCGCATCGCTCTCTACAATAAATTTGGGTGTATTGATATCTAATTTACCCCAGGTAATTTTTTCGTTGGGCACTGCACCACTGTACGATCCAAACGATGTGGTTGAATCACTGATCTGGCAGAAATAACTCCAGAACGGAACATCATGCCATTCCAGATCCTGGTACATCATGGGTACAACGCAGATTGGAAAATCACCTGCAATACCACCACCGATCTGGAAAAAGCCAACACCTTTACCAGCACTGTTTTGGCGATACCAATCAGCTAACCACACCATGTATTCAATACCGCTCTTCACGGTGCTTGCTTTCAATTCGTTCTTGATCACATAGCTGGCGAAGATGTTACCGGTAGTACTGTCTTCCCAACCCGGTACTACTATCGGAATATTTTTTTCTGCTGCGGCTACGATCCAGCTGTTCTTGGGATCAATTTCATAATACTGTTTCAGATCACCACTTAAAACAGTTTTGTATAAAAATTCGTGTGGGAAGTAACGTTCACCTTTTGCTTCTGCTTCCACCCACTGGCGGTGCAAATGTTTTTGCAAACGACGGAAAGCCTCTTCTTCCGGAATACAGGTATCGGTTACACGGTTGTAGTGATTCTCTAAGAGATCCCACTCATCCTGTGGTGTAAGATCACGATAATTGGGCACACGCTTATAATGACTGTGTGCTACTAAGTTCATCACATCTTCTTCGAGGTTGGCACCGGTGCAACTGATGATCTGCACTTTATCCTGGCGGATCATTTCTGCTAAACTTAAACCAAGTTCAGCCGTACTCATGGCACCTGCGAGTGTGATCATCATTTTACCACCTTCGTTCAAATGCGTTTCGTAGCCTTTGGCTGCATCCATTAAAGCGGCTGCGTTGAAATGACGGTAATGATGTTGAATGAATTGTGAAACGGGTCCTTTGTTCATTTTTTAATTTTTAAAAGTGACCGCCTTCAGACCACGCCACCGGCGTGGGACATTGCGAATCCCGATTGCTATCGGGAGCAGCAAAAGTAAAGATTCTGACGCTTTATGTTCATTAATTTCTCAATAAAAAAGCCCCCCGAAGAGATCGGGGAGCTATTCCAAAACAACACTTGTAGTGTACTTATTTTTTCTTTTTTGTTTTATCTATACGGACGTAATCGCCGGATGCGAATACTTTGTAAACTGATACACATTTTTCATCATCGGTTTTAACGAGATAGAATATTTCGCCTTCTTTACTGATCTCAGCAATATTCAGCAGGGCTTTGTCTTTTGATAATTCCTGAACGGCACTGGCGGCAAGAAACGTCATTTGATCCAGTTGTACGGAACGTTGTACGGCCTCTACCACGCCATCAGGACGGTACCAGGCCAGCATCCGGTCGTTGTTGTATTTAAATGATACGAGGTACAGATCATTTTTTTGTGTCCAGCTTACATCGGTTGCATCTGTAAACTGTTTTTGAAAGGCGGCCGTAACTACTTCGTTTTCGACAATGGGAGAGGTGCTTGCTTGTGTGGACACTGTTAATACCACTGCTGCTAACAGGACAAAAATCTTTTTCATGATGAACATATTTAAGGTTTAATGATTAATGTATCTTTTTCAGATAACATTATTTGATGATGGAGTAAAAGTAGAATGAGTCAGCTGCTGCTGCAAGCGAATCTTGACAAAAGGCTGTTAACACAACCTTCATAGTGATGAACGGATGCAACAAGTGTAACATGGACATATGGAAATGCTGAAATCCTTATCTGCAAAGGGTTTCAGCTACTCTTAATGAAATGATAAATGCCGACTGGCTTGCTGAATGGCAAAACCCGTATGGATGAAAGGAAACAACTTTACTGTTTTTTACATAGCTCCAGCCAGTCGTTAATGCCTTTTACAATAGCATTAGCCATTTGTTTGCGATAGCCCTGGTTCAGTACATTCATTTCATCTTCGGGATGACTGATGAATAATGTTTCAACCAATACATTCGGAAATTCAGTAAACCCATTGAGCAAAAAATTGAAGTTGCCAACATTGCCATACTCTTTCAAACCCATACCAAGCATTTGGTTGAGAATGGTTTGTGTAAGCGTTCGATAGCCGATATGTTTGTAATACGTACTCACGCCTTTTACACGGATGGGATCGGCACTGCTGTTGAGATGGATGCTGACAACCAGATCTGGATTTTGTTCTTTGAAGAATGTGTACCGATCGTGATTATCGTATGTGGTATCTTTTGTTCTCGACATGATCACCGTTGCCCCTTCTGCTTCCAATGCCTGTTTTAATTCTTTTGCGATGAGCAACGTCATTTCTTTTTCCATGATTCCGGTTAATCCAAACGCACCTTTGTTTGTGCCGCCATGCCCGGCATCAACCCCCACTACCAGATCTTTGAGTAAAAGAGTTACTGGTTGACGCTTTATCCGGATGACAAGATTATTGCCACTGTAATAAATGCTGTGCCCCCAGTGTTGCTGATGTGTAAGATCGATGCTGATGCGAAACACGTCTTCTTCAATTTGATGGTAGTACACATTTTTAATTTCTCTGGTACTGCTCATTTGTGTAAGCCAGTTGGTGTTGGAGGTGGCACCAAATACATCCACAATAATTTTTGAAGGGTTGATTTCCTGGAAGGTTTGGTAAGGTAACCGTTCATTCAACGAAAGTGATACATAATCGAAAGTACTGTCGCCCCACACACGCATGCTGTTGGTGAGCGATGCCGGTGTAAAAAATTCGTTCTGTAAAACGGTTATGTTTTCTTCTTCAATGTACGCCCGGCGGTTTTTGCTTAACTGCACGGCATACTTGTTGCCCACTTTGCTCACAGCTTTTAACCGTATCATTGAATCGAGATAACCCATCTTGGTGCCACCCAACCGGTCTTCGCCCAAACCAAGTAACAGGTAGGGTAATTTACCTTTTGTCTGCAACACAAGTCCACCAGCTTGCATCAATGCAAATTCACTCCGGCTGCTTACTTCCAGCAAGTCACCTGCGGCGGGTTGTACCAACAGTTTGAGTTTACTTTTGAATTCAGTAAACAGATCATCGTTCTCTTTCACGACATATTCTGTTTTGTAAATACCACGTATGCCGTTGGCATTGTTGGCCGTTACCTCTTTGAACTCCTGTCCGTTCTGTAATTTCAGTATTGCATCGGGTATTGTTTTCACCGTCATGCGTAAACGGTCGCCTGGTTTCAGTAACAGGTTGCCTTGCGGTTCAATCCGCCAGTACTCCACTGTATTGGTCGTTACTTCTTTTTCTTTTGCCGGCAGCTGGTAGGTATAAAATAATTTCTGCGTTACCCGCTCTCCTTTTTCATTGGTTGCAATGAGTTGAAAACTGCTATCGCCCAACGACAGATTTACTTCATACGCAAATGCACCTGTAGGCCACACCCGCATTGCTTCTCCGTTCATACTGATGCTGCAACCCTCACAGGTAGCTCCGGTAATAAACTGCCGGGATGTTGTTACATTGTTTTGATTTTTGGTGGGTGTTGCCAGACGAAGAAACACTTTCTGCGCAGAAAGAGTCGTACTAACCAGGAAAGCAAAAAGAAAAATGAGTGTACGCATACAAACCAATTGAAATAAAAAATCCTTTGCAAATTAGGCAAAGGATTTTTAAAAGGTCGGTCACATGCTGTATTCAAGGTGCCCACCAGCTTGTATAGTTTTACAACGGATACTTTCCGTCGTTTCTCAGCTTTGCTACGATGCGCCTTCTTGCTTCTTTTGTATTGTAAGGATCTACTTTTGTAAATCGTTTCAGGCCCAGTAACATCATACGATGTTCATCGCCTTCAGCAAATGCATTGATGGCATCTTTTCCAAATTTGTTGATCCGGTCTGCGGCATCGTACAGATAAGTACGCATCATGTCCAGCTCAAACTGACAAGCGGTTTCGCCTTTTTCTGCAACCAGTTTGGCTGCACGCAGCAATGCACTTTCGGCATTAAAGGTTTGAATGGCCATGTCTGCAATATTCATCAGTACTTCCTGCTCGTGTTCAATCTTCATCATGAACTTTTGTACCGCAGCACCAGCTGTTAACATGATGGCTTTTTTGAAATTGGCGATGGCTTTGAATTCTTTTGCAAACGGCGTTTCGTCTTCACTTCCAAAATCGGGAATGCTCATCAGTTCTTTCTGCACACTCATTGCTGCATTCATGATATCGAGTCGGCCTTTCATGGCACGCTTCAACACCATATCAACCGTTAACAAGCGGTTGATCTCGTTGGTTCCTTCGTAAATACGGTTGATGCGGCTGTCACGGTATGCACGTGAAATATCATACTCATCGCTAAAGCCGTTACCGCCATGTATCTGTACACCTTCATCTACTACATAATCCAGCACTTCACTGCCGTCTACTTTCAACATGGCACATTCAATGGCATATTCTTCCGCAGCGCCGAGTAATGCTTCGTTGAACGGTTTGCCTGCAGCCAGCAGATCATGTTCCATATCGTTGATCCACTTACTGGTGCGGTACAATGCACTTTCGCACACCCAGATGCGGATGGCCATTTCGGCCAGCTTGTGTTGAATAGCACCGAAGTTGAGAATGGGTTGTTTGAATTGTTCACGTGTTGCTGCATACGTTAACGCCACGTTGAGTGAACGTTTGGAGCCGCCCAAGGCCGCCGCCGCTAATTTCAAACGACCGATGTTGAGAATGTTGAAAGCAATGACATGGCCCTTGCCTTGTTCGCCCAACAAATTTTCAACAGGCACTTTGCAATCCTGGAAGTAGAGTTGTACGGTGGATGAACCTTTGATGCCCATCTTATGTTCTTCCTGCCCCTGTGTAAATCCTTCCATTCCACGCTCTACAATAAAGCCGGTAAAATCTTTCCCGTCAATTTTTGCAAACACGGTATAAACATCCGCAAAACCACCGTTGGTGATCCAGCATTTTTGTCCGTTCAGGATATAATGCTTCCCATCTTCACTTAATACAGCTGTTGTTTTTGCACCCAGTGCATCACTGCCGCTGTTTGGTTCGGTTAATCCATACGCACCTTTCCACTCGCCGCTTGCCAGCTTGGGAATGTATTTTGCTTTTTGCTCCGGCGTACCGAAATAAAGAATCGGTAATGTGCCGATGCCCGTATGCGCAGCAATGGCAACGGAAAACGAATAACCGCCGCCTAAACCCTCGTTCACCAAAGTGGCGGTGATGAAATCTTTACCGAGGCCACCAAATTCTTCAGGAGCAGAAGTGCCCAGCAGACCTTGCTCACCGGCTTTATCCATTAATGCAGGCATGAGGCCCTCTTCCATTTTATCCAAACGGGCCACCAGCGGCAATACTTCGGTATCAAGAAACGTAGCACACATTTCTTTTACCATCACCTGCTCTTCGTTAAAGTTTTCCGGAATAAATGTTTCCTGTGGCGTGCTGGTTTTGATCAGCCATTCGCCACCTTTTAATGTTGTTGCAATCGTTGCGGTGCTCATATCAATAGTATTTAAGATTTAGAAATTGAATGCTTATTTCAAATTGTCGTACACAATCTGCAATACCTCCTTACAAATTTCAACCCGGTCAGCCGGTACAC
>CAYMSG010000226.1:0-6497 GCA_964392955.1 uncultured Chitinophagaceae bacterium
ATCATAATCATTCGTTACAGGAAATCCATCAATCACATACAACGGTTCGTTACCTGCACTCAAAGAACCCGCACCTCTGATGCGCACAGCTGCACCACCACCGGGCGCACCTGTTGTTTGCGTTACCTGTACACCGGCCATTTGGGCAGCCATTGCCTGGTCAACACTTACAACAGGCTGGTCTTTTATTTTTTGCGAATTGATGGTACTGATAGAACCTGTTACTTCTTTCCGTAACTGTGTACCATAACCCACTACCACAATGCTGTTAAGGCTTTGTGTGGCCACACGCATACGAATGGTTACGGTTGTTTTTCCTGCAACACTTACTTCCTGCTCTTCGTAACCGGTATAGCTTACAATTAAAACAGCATTCGCCGGCAAATCATCAAAGCTGAAGTTTCCTTTTGCATCGGTCACCTTCATTTGGCTTGTACCTTTTAACTGCACCGTGGCTCCGGCTAATGGCTCGCCGTTTTCGCCTGTAACTGTTCCTTTTGTTTCTACGGCAACCTGCGCAACAGGTTCCTGTACGGGAACAGTTTTAAGTCTTGTTATAACAATCGTTTTTTGGTCGATGGTGTAGGTAAAAGGTTGTCCCTTCAATGATTCCTGCAATGCCTTTTCAAGCGGAACATTTTTGAGATTTAATGTTACAGGTTTTGCATCCTGTATTTCGTTGTACTTGTAAAAAAAGAAATAACCGCTCTGGTCGCCAATAGCATTTAACACCCTGTCGAGCGGATGATTTTTAACAGAAAGATTAATGGTTTGCGAATAGCCGCTTGCATATAACTGCATGCAGCCAATAACCATAAGAATCGTAAGTAGTTTCATGCGGAGAAACAGTTTGTGAAGGCGCAGGCCGGAAGCCGTCCGGTTTTGCCCATAAGCAATCAATTGCATACTTTTACTGAATTGGGTTAATGATTGAGATTCTTTCCTGAGAGTTTTGATGTTGATCCAAAATGAATTTCGCTTCGAAATTCGGACCGGGAGTGTTGGTAGCACTACCGGTTTTTTGGTTTTTAGAATGAATGCGTTTTATGTTTTCATGCTTGCGTGGTTTAGTTATTGATTGATGACAATGATTTTGCGTCCTTCAACTGCTGTTTTAATTTTACTTAAAGCGAGTATGCGCAGAACACCCGATACATTTTCGCTGCGGGCTATCTTTCCTACAAATACATCATCACTTATACCACCACGATATTCAATTTCTACATTGTACCAACGGGCTACCTGCCGCATGATGGTTTGAATATCTACACGATCGAATTTGAAGTAACCATTTTTCCAGGCAACCGCTTCTTCTGTATCGGCCGACTGTACACGAATGGATGCTTTTGAACGGTACAGCAACGACTGCTGACCGGGTACTAATATTTTTGTTGCTGTTTCTTTATTGTCTTTGCTTTTGCGTGTAACTCTTACACTTCCTTCGAGCAGAGTTGTTTTTTCTGCAGGCTCATCGTTGTAAGTATTCACATTAAAATGTGTACCCAACACTTCGATCACCTGGTTTTCGGAGATTACTTTAAACGGATGCTGTTTGTCTTTCGCTACTTCAAAATAAGCTTCACCCGTTATCTTCACTTCTCTTGTTGCACCGGTAAACGCTGTAGGGAATGTGATGGAAGAGGCAGCATTGAGCCATACATTTGTACCATCAGCCAGCGTAAGACGGTATTGTCCGCCATTGGGTGTTGAAATGGTATTGATGACTGCTGCTGCTTTTTCATTGGAAGCATACAGCACATGACCATCGGCTGCTTTTTTAACTACTGCACCTTGCTGTTCGGAGATCACACCATTGGCTTTATCATCTAGTGCAATCACTGTACCATCGGCCAATGTAAGCACGGCCTGGTTGGTACCAGGAGCAATATCATTTACTGCAGGAGCAACAGTGGATTCATTTTTTACACTCGCTGTTTCGTTTGCGGGTTTACGGGAAATGAAAACAAATGTTGCAATGCTGAAGAGCAATAGTACTGATGCAGCGGCCAGCCATTTATAACGGGTACTAATGGAACGAACAATAGCTGGTTCTGTTACTGCTATTTGCTCGTCAATGCCTGCACGGATGCTTTGCTTTAATGCAGCAATGTCGGCAGGATCCATTGCTGCCAGCACATCTTCTTTTGCATCAAACAGATCGTAATAAGCGTGCAAAAACTCCACCTCTTCTTTGGAAGCAGTTCCTTCTTTGTGCTTTTTCAGCAGTTCGAGTATATCAATTTTATCCATGCAGACCTTCGGTTCTTACTATAAAGACCGCCGGCATGCAAAAACTCCCACGCCCGGTAAAACTTTTTTTAAGAAACGTACAAATGAAGCTGGTAAACGAAGAAAAGAGAGCCGAGTAACTCCCGCAGATTGTTCATGCTTTTGCCCAACTGGTTCTGCACGGTTTTACGGCTGATGTTGAGTTTCTCTGCAATTTCTGCAGTAGAAAGCTCCTGCTGGTAACGCATGCGGAAGATCTGTTGCTGCGAAGCTGTGAGGGTATTAATAAGATTCTCGTACTTGATCATAAATTCCTTTCGCAATAAAGCTGCATCAGCACCTTCGTTGGCTGTTTGCTCCAGTAATTCGGGAACAGGCGTGATGCGTTGCGTTTTTTCCATCCACTTGAGCACATTGTTGCGAACGGCTGTGTACAGGTAAGCAGGAAGATGGGTAATCGTCAATTGATGACGCCGTTGCCACAACTGCAGAAATATATCCTGCGTAATGTCCTTTGCATAGTTTTCATCTTTCAGGCGTTTGTAAGCAGCACTGTAAACAAGCTTCCAGTACTTATCGTACAGGGCATCAAACGCAGCAGCGTCGTTGCTTTGCAACTGCTGCAACAGTAATTGATCATTTGAAGTTTGTTCCTGCAATTCGGCCATAACGCAAAAACCAAATGTAGGGAAAAATTTCTCACTTGATTTTTACTGCAGGAATCAAAAGTATAACCGGCAAAGTCAATCAGCTGATGGTTGCATTGCTGTTCATTGGGAAAAACGAATCTTCAGATCCGATACAACAGGGTAATGATCCGATACAGCAGATGGCAATACTTTGTATTGAATGATGCTTGCATTGGTGCTGCGGGAAAAAGCAATAAAATCAATGATGCCTTTTTCGCCTTCTTCCGGACAAGTTACTGCACAAGCTGTGCAGGTACGTTGAAAAGTTTTATCGAGTATGTTCAGCGTTGTACTTCCGGGATGATCGTTCCAGTCGCCGGCAAATACAAAAGGCAATTTCTGTTCATTAGCAATGGATGCAATTGTTGTTGCCTGTAGCTCTCTGTTACCCGCTGCTTTTACATCAAGATGCGTATTACCCATCAGCAATTGCTGATTGCCGGGCAATGTAACCGTAGCTGTAAATAAGATTCTTGGTTCGGCAGTCGTATCCGCATCAGAAGGAAGCCGGTAAACGGTTGCATTGCTCAATGGATACTTCGACAAGATCGCCAATCCGTATTCGCCTCCATCGTAATTGATGGCCTTGCCGAACACAACCTGCATCTTTAATTTTTCTGCCAGCAACTTTGCCTGGTTGCTATTGCCACTTCGTTTCGTATTAACATCCACTTCCTGCAAAGCAATTACATCTGCGTTCAGTTCCTTCAATACCGCAGCCACTGCATCCACATCAATTTTTCCTGTTTTTTCATCGGCAGGTGGGTTGCAGTGATGAATATTATAACTCACAAAACGCAACTGTAGTTCGTTGCTTTTGTTAACTGGTTTGTTGCTGCATGCGTTTAAAATAACAATGAAACAAAACAGCACTGCGATGCTGCCAATCAACTGTTGTTTATTTTTTCTTACTGCGTTCATAACGTAACAATGCTTCGAGGAAATAATAATCGGCATAGATCAACGGCACATCAATTTCCCGATTGCTGGGCAAGTTACCGGTACTGTGCTGCAATAAAAAATAAGGATTGGTTTGTGCAGTGTTCAAATACGCATCGCTGCTGAGCGATTGAATCATCGCAACTGCTGCTGAATAATATTGCTTTGCTTTTTTACCCTTTACATGCGTACTTAATTCAAACAAAGCAGAACTGACGATGGCTGCTGCAGACGCATCTCTCGGCGTTTCTTTAAAACGGTTTGCATCAAAAGTCCAATCGGGTGTAAAGCCGGGTTCGCCGACATTGAAATCCCAGTACGGCACTTTATCCTTGGGTAAATTTTTGTGCTGCAGAAAAAAATCGGCCATGCCCATTGCTGTTTTCAAAAAACGTCGGTCGCCGGTTTCACGATAACTCATGGTAAAACCATAAATGCCCCATGCCTGCCCCCTCGCCCATGTTGATCCATCGGAAAAACCCTGCAATGTTTGCTGATGCAGTACAGCTCCGGTTTTCGGATCGTAGTTCACCACATGGTACGAACTGAAATCTTTCCGCAAATGATGTTGCATGGTTTTTTCGGCATGACTGATGGCAATTTGTCTGTACTTCGGATCCTTGCTTACACGGCTTGCATAAAACAGTAATTCCAGGTTCATCATATTATCCATGATCACCGGGTATTCCCAGGTATTGATATCGCCTTTTGATTTGCGCTTATTCCACGATTGAATACAGCCCACCACCGGTGAATAACGTTTGGTAAGCGATTCTGCCGACTGCAGCAATATCTTTTCGTAAGCAGGATTGTTTTGAAAACGCAACGCATTGCCATAGCTGCAATACATCATAAAGCCGATATCGTGATGCGCTGTGTTGAATTGATTTTTTTCTAAGGATTCCGTCCATGCAGTAGCTGCCTTTTGCCAGCTTGTATCCTTTGTGTATTCGAACATATACCACAAAATGCCGGGCCAGAAACCGCCTGTCCATTCATCGATGCCGAAATACTTGATCGTATCACTCCCAAACATCGAATGCGGATAACGGGTATAGTTACCCGCCGTTTTTTTAAGGAGGTTATTGTAGAGTGGCTTGGCTGCATCGAAGCTGCGTTTCACAAAATCGTTATTGGTTTTTTGCGAAAAGCAAACCAACGCTGTTGTTACGAAACACAGCAAAAAGATGAATCGTTTAATGAAATTCATGTACAAGTTATTAGTAGAGACAAAAAAGCTTTCTCTACTAAGACCGCCGAAATGAAAAAACTCCCACCCCGGCACTAATTATTTTATTTTGCGTTCATTTATTTAAGATGAAAAATAGCGGTGAAGCTCAAAGTGAAACCAGGATCTATGCAGCCGGCTCAAATTTTCTTACTAACGAAATCTTTAATATTTTGGAGTATCGTTATAAAAATCAGTCATCTGAACGAAAATTTGATCTGCACTGATTATTATTTCGATTTTACAAGTGTGTAGTCCTGACCGGCCCCATTGTTGAGTTTGAGTAAACGACCGCCCCTTACTGCAATGAAGTATGCATCGAAACGATCTGTTTTACCAGCATACCTGTTCGATGCAGTAACCAACCAATTACTTATTGCGTAAGTTCCTTTATACTCCTGCTGAAAAGTATTCATGTTACCTACGGCACCTGTTGCACCGTTATGAATACTTATGTATTTATTATTTCTTTCGAAAAGAAAAGTAGCACTGGTGCCCGCTACCGTCATGCCTGCATAATTCTCATAACCTGCAGGACTGGTATAATACCATTGTGCTGTTTCTGTTTTTCCGTTTTGCCATTTTCCAACAAGATCGTTTGCTGCAATTGCAAACTTATTATATCGGGTCATAGAAGAAAGATCGGAACCAAACGGATCATTTGCTTTTGGAAACAACTGCCGGAAGGCTGCTTCATCAGCAGCTGTACCAATCACAATGTTCACCGCATTGGGAACGATGTTCAGATACATTCCGATGAAACAGGATTTACCTGTTCGTTGATCAATGGCAGCCCCTTCCATATAGGGAGGTTTTAAAGCTATACTTCCACCATCGTTGAACTGTTTGGATTTAACGGTAAAGTAGCGTGTCACATATTGATCCCAGTAATATGCAGCATCTCTTACACCAGTACCACTAAACTGACTGGCATTATATGGAACTGCAAACAAAAGGTAAATGCTGTTATTTGCTTTTTCAACCAATACGTAGTCATTGGCAATGGTACTCTTCCAGCCATCATCAAAATGGCTCGTGTTAAATGTATAACCGTCAGCCGGGGCCTGAGTGGAGATCATATTCGTTTCATTCCTAGACGTATTGGTAGTTTGTTGATGTGGCACCGGAGCTGTTGGCTGGTTTGTTTTGCCCTGTATTGTGTGATTATTTACGGAAGCAGATATTCCACCAGTCATTACAGGAGGTGCATTACATTCTGCGATGTACAGATCTGTTTGCTTTTTTTCAATTGAAACATAAACAAGGTAAGACTTGTTGTTACCCTGCACCCACTGATACTTTTCATCTCCTTCTACCGGCACTGATTGATATTTTTTTTCAATCAGCAATTGTGCAAGCAAGTCTTTGGGAATCCGTGACCCGGAACCTGGCGGGAGTATATATACTTCTGT
>CAYMSG010000227.1:0-6490 GCA_964392955.1 uncultured Chitinophagaceae bacterium
TGGAGCAACCGTAATTACCTGTACCTGGTTGCTGGTAATATCCGGCACAGCATCAATGGGCAGCTTCGTTACTTCATAACTGCCAAACCCTATAAGGCCAATAACGAGTAGGCTAATAATCAGTTTATTCTTTACAGAAAACCGGATGATTGCATTCAACATATCCTGCCATGTTTAAAATTTCAGTAAGGGATACAGCTCTCTTCTCTCCAATGGAGAAAGGCTGTTCATACGTAAGAATAATATCAGCAGGAAAACTTGGGCGGTTGCCAGATCGAAGAGAGAAAAACAGTATTGGCAAAATCATCATTGGAAATAAAATGATGTTTTGCAGTATAAAAACATGTACGGGGAACCAATGTATAGATGGCTGTTGGTTCAAACACACTTAATACAGTGCCGGTATACCCGTTTTGTGATTTGAATGGTAATTGTTGATCCTTGCTGTAATCCAGGTCAATGATATCTTCATCGTTGTAATGCATTGCAAGGAACTGCAGCAGGCCGAGCGATTTATTCTCAGCTTTATGCTCTGCATAGTGTTGCAGCAGCAACGGGAATTTCAGCAACTGCCGTAATTCGGTAGAAGAGATGAGATACACTCCTAAGAATAATATGCAGATCGCTTTTTTCAATACAGCAAAGATATTTGAAAAAATGGTTCAGATACAAGCTTATGACGAATGGCGACCCTGCCCAAGGTGGCTCAGGCTGTTTTTGCAAAGCGTTCCCGGCAAAAGGCGTTCATTTCATCCATCTGCAATTCACTTAATACAGCAGCAGTTTCATACTGGATAAATTGATTGCGGATGGTATTGATGGACACAAAATCGTTTTTGATCACCATGTTCTCGATATTTTTCCATTCGATCAATCGCTCTTTCAGGTTGTTGGGCGTGTGTACTCCTTTTTCATCAATCAGTATATGACAGGGCTGATAAATTTTTCGTTCAGTGTAAAACAAGAGAAGCAAGCCAGCTCCGCCAAAAAACTGAAGTAAAGCCCTGAGCATATCGTTTTCACGGAAAAAATGCCAGGATGCAAATAACAACACCGCTGCGCCAAGCAGCCGGAACATTCCATTACTCCAACCTTGATTGAACGGCATCCGCTTCCCTGCGAATGCGTAGGCAATGATCAGGATGGCGACTGCTACCTGTACAACAATAAAAAACAAATGCGGGGTTAAATTATGGTAATCGCCCCACGCATTAGCGATCATTAAAAAACCGGCGAGTAAATGTAACAGTCGTGCTGCTTTTTTTTGCTTTTCAAATGGCTCAAAGAAAATGGGAATGCGGTAAGTAGTCATAACAGTGTAAAGATACAATTAAATGAACGGAAGCAGACGAGTAGTATTCCCGGAAGGAATGAAGTGATTGTTTTATTCTACTCTCCGGCAGTTGCAATTTTCAATAATTTTGCTTCTTGCAATTAAATAAAAATGTTTCTATTTTACTAATCAGTCACAACACTCCTTAGTCCGCTACTACTATCACATCCTCCCTTGCTAACTCCAATATGTGTGATTAACAGATCTACTGTTACAATTTATTAACTCTTGTTTTATGATAAAGGATCTTTATCACTGCGTAGCTATGCGCTTAACTGCATGGTTCATGCGGGCTTTGTTGCCACTGAATAATTCTCCGCCATAACCACTTTCAGTTGTAAAGCCACGCACTTACAAATAAACAGAAAGCTGTTTTTAATTATCTACTAACCAACTATTATTCACCATTTAACCCAAAATGTATGTTACCCAAATCTAACCGGAAGGCATTTTCTGAACTTCCAATTAATAAAGCAGGTGGATATTTTTCATCCACATTAAAATCAATTACATGTACTAAACTCTACTTGCGTTTTCTTCCGGGTATATTGTTCCTGCTGCTAAGTTTGAACAGTTATGCCCAATTTGATCCACGTATAAATTGTACAAATGGCTGTACTTCGAACGACGTACAAATTAAAACGGCTTACCTGGTTCAACCTACATCTCCGTTTAATCCCTTACCATCCAGTTATCAATGCCAGGGTACTGCAAGTGTGAAACTGGCACTTGACCTTACAACCAAAACACCCAGGGTTGGCGTGTATATTTATGCCAAGGTTATTAATAAAAATACCAATGCTGTAATTGCATCGGTAAGCGAATGTTTCTCTACTGCACTTGCTTCAGGAGGCGTAACCAAAGTAGTGTTTAATCAAACCATCAATTGGCCCTGTGGTACACCTATTGTTTTAACTGAGGTATTCATTGGATGGGGAACAGGCAATACCGATTTCTGTGGCGGGTCATCAGCCGAACGTTGCCCGGCCACACCATCAAAATGTTATTCACTTCCTCCGGGTGAATACATTACCATTCAAATACCCAGTGCTATTCCTGCTTCTGCAACAGCATGTAGCGATGCTCCCGGTGGCACCACTGCAACATTTAATCTTACAGCACTCAATTCAACTGTATCTGGTGGTGCAGCAGGTGTAACTGTTACATGGTTCAGCAATGAGGCATTAACTAATTCTATCGGAACTCCTGGTGCGTATGTATCCGGTACAGGATCGGTTTGGGCAAAAGTGAGTAACAATCTCGATCCAACTGCATTTCAAAAAGCCGAAGTATCGCTTACGGTGAACAGAACCCCTGTGGCCAATGCTGCATCTGCAACATTGTGTTCATCAAGCCCGGGTGGTACACAGGCCAGTTTTGATTTAACCGCTTTGGAAGCAACCGTAAAAGGCGGACAGGCGAATGTAGCAGTAAGCTGGTTCAGTGATGCTGGTTTAACCAACTCAATCAGCTCTCCTTATGCTACAGCCAGCACCACCGTTTATGCCAAGATAGTAAATACCAATGCCACCAGTTGTTTCAGCAGTGTAGGAGTAAGCCTTACTGTAAACCGAACACCTACAGCTACCACAACCAGTGATACCAGGTGTTCAACAACGGAAGGCGGCACAACTGCTGTATTTGATCTTACATCGTTGGAAGCTGCTGTGATCAATGGACAAAGTAATGTATCGGTTACATGGTTTACAAACTCTGATTTAACTTCAGCAGTTGCTACACCGGCTGCATATCAATCAGCTACCGGTACTGTATATGCGCAAGTAACCAACAGCAATGCAACATCCTGCAGCAGCAGTGTGGGCGTATCTCTTACTGTTACCAGCAGACCATCTGCATTAACAGCCAGCGTAACAGCACCAACCTGCGGCGTACCTACCGGTACCATTACTGTAACATCTGATAAAACCGGATTAACGTTCAGTATCAACAGTACCAACCCGGCAGATTTTACAAACGTAAGCGGCGTATTTCCCAACCTGGCTCCCGGAGATTATATTATTCGTGCAAAAAATGCAGGTGGCTGTATTTCTGACGGATTACAAAAAACAGTAGGCAGCATCCCCGATGCTACACCAGCAGCAGATGTTGTAATTATTACAAGTCCAAGCTGTTCATCTTCTACCGGTTCGTTGAAAGTGGTAAAAGCAAGCGACAAATCAGAGTATGATAATACTGTTTTTGAATTCAGTAACGACGGCGGATCAACCTGGACTAACAACCCTGTGTTCAGCTTTGTTGCTGGAGGCGGTTATAATATTACAGTTCGCCGCATCAGCGATAATACCTGTACAGCTTCCACATCCTGCCAGGCAGAACAAGCTCCTGTACAAAACAGTGCTGCTCCAACTGCAGGACGTGTACTGGAGGAAAATATCCGAATTGAAAAACCGGATATTGGAGTGAAAACATACCCCAATCCATTCAGTGACCGTGTTCGGTTCAACGTAACAGTTGAACAGGCTGGCCAGGGAAGTCTTGATGTATTTAATATGCAGGGACAAAAAGTAAAAACAGTTTACAGCGGCTATGTACCCGCCGGTACCAGTTTTTATGAACTGCAATTACCAACACAATCTTCTGGTCAGTTGATTTATATATTCCGGATCGGTGATCAAAAAATTACAGGCCGGTTAATGCAAATGACAAACAGATAATGTTTTGTTTTTTCTAAAAGGTTGTTCTTTCTGTAATGGAAAGAACAACCTTTTTATTTGTGGCAAAATGGATCTTCTTCAATATAAACAGCAATAGAAAGTGTAAACTTTTGCTTACAACAGTTCCGTTACCTTTGCCCTCTACATGAAACAGGAAGTACAAACAATTTTTACAGAAGGGCAGGTGATACTGGTTGATAAACCACTGGATTGGACATCGCATGACGTGGTGGCCAAAGTGCGGAATACCATCAAAATAAAAAAAGTAGGGCATGCCGGTACGCTTGATCCATTAGCAACCGGTTTACTGATTCTCTGCACCGGCAAATTCACTAAAAAGATCAACGAATACCAGGCAAGGGAAAAAGAATATACCGGCACATTTACCATTGGAGCAGTTACTTCTACTTACGATCTGGAAAGTGAGCCCGAGCAGTTTCAGGATTATTCGTTTGTAACAGAAGAGTTGATTCATCAAACAACCAAGCAATTCATTGGTGATATTATGCAGGTGCCGCCAACACATTCAGCCATTAAACGTGACGGGAAACCTGTGTACCTGCTGGCACGAAAAGGAGTGGATGTGGTTTTGGAACCACGGCCTTTGCACATCAGCGAATTTGAGATCACGAAAATTGAACTGCCTGTTGTTCATTTCCGTGTGGTATGTTCAACGGGCACGTATATCCGGAGCCTGGCGCATGATTATGGCAAAGCACTGGGTTGTGGAGCTTATCTCAGCAGCTTACGCCGGACAAGAATCGGAGAGTTCACAACAGAACAGGCGAGGGGTTTACCGGAAACGCTGGAATGGATCAAAGAAGAAAAAAAGAAGTACGAAAATCAATAATGCAATTACCAGTTGAACGGATAACCGATTCCCAATGAAATATTGATGTTTTCATAGCGCCAGTTACGATTCGCTTCTGATCGACCAAGCAGATTGGCAACACTCACTTTTGGCAAACGCCAGCCATTATTTGCTTCGTTGTAGGGGAATGCCGGATTTTTTAATCGATAACCAACATCCACACGTATCATAAAAAGTCCTACAAAGTCTAAACGTAACCCTGTTCCCACACTCACACTCAGGTCACGATACAGGTTTTTGAGATTCAGCACAACAGTGTCATTCCCTGCATTTCCCCTGTTACGGAAGTTCCATACATTACCGATGTCACTAAACAAAGCACCTTCCAGGATCAATGAATTAGGCCAGATGCTTAAGATTTTATACCGATACTCTGCATTGGCTTCAAAAATAATATCGCCTGATCTGCTGAAAAACTGGTTCCGTCCGGTACGTATATCAGCAGGGCTTGCCCCGGGACCAATACTCCGTAAAGGCCATGCCCGCATACTGTTAGGGCCACCACCGGCAAACTGTTTGAAGAAGGGCATGCTCGATGTATCGTTGTCATACAAGTAACCGGCACCTGCCGCTGCACGAAAAACCCAACGAGCCCAGGTAGTGGAAGGTTTCAGAATCTGGTATTTCGCTTCTGCATCCAGTTTCAGATACTCAAACAATTCTTTATCGAACAAGGGAACTGCTTTTTTTAACCGACCAAATAACGCTCCTGATTCCTCAAAATTGACACGCAGCCCTGCCACATGATTATCATGTTTTTTGATGCGTATCTGCGGGCGTGAAAAGTTGGCGTTGAAATTTCCCAACACAAATCCCTGGTTAAACGAATTCCGTAAAAACGGGTTGGCATCAAGTTGTGTTTTGAATGTTTCAGACAAATCATAGAGATTCACATATTCCACATTCAACGGGCTCAACCGCCAGATAGCATCCTTTGCCTGAAACTGCCAGCCAAACGTTGAGCTCACAGATGTAATGGCAAACAATCCATTTTGATTGATATTACGGTCAATAAAGGAAACATTGGTAGTAAGAAAAGTTTTACGGTTGAGCCATGTTCTGCTTTTACGTGTGAACAACCAGCGGGGAATGCGGGGCGTACTTAGTGAATTGCTGAATGCCAGTTCGGTTGCCTGCAAGCCAGAATTGATGGGAGGTAAACCCAATTCAATACCTGTACGGATATTGTTGCTCATCTGAATGCCCTGCTTAGCGATATTTCGATCCTGCAAACCAAAGTTTACACCAAAGCCCACCAGGTTACCTGCCGTACTTAATGCAGACTGCACCTGGTTGAATACACTTTCAATATTTGTACTGAAGGTGAAACGTTTATATGGGATGAGAAAAACATCATAATCAATTTTCGAAGAATCATTCACAGCAATTTTTGGTTGCACCCGAACAACCTGCCACACGTTCAGTTTATTCAGTTCATCAGCCGTTTGGTTCACTTTTAAAGCACTGAACAAACTATCGGTTCGTAACCGGAGGTTGCGTCGAATAAAAGCAGGCTTGAATTTCCCTTCTTCAAAACGCACAGTGATATTATTACGTGTACTGTCGATATAATCAGTAGAGTCTACATTGGTTCCGCCTTTGTATTCGGGG
>CAYMSG010000228.1:0-6488 GCA_964392955.1 uncultured Chitinophagaceae bacterium
GGTTGCCTTTTGTTCTTGCTTCGTAAAAATAGCCGGCACGTGCAAAAAACTGATCGTTATAACCATATTCCAAACCGGTTGATATCTGAAACTCTTTTAACTCTTCGCCAAACCCACCGGGTGCATCACCAAATGAAGAAAACCAGCTACCCACAACGCTTTTGTTACGATAATTATCTCTTGCTGCAACTGATGTGTCGGTTGGTGGTGTTGGCACCAACAATTTATTGATATCAAGTCCAAAACTGATCGTATTGGTTTCATCAATCGCTTTTGTGTACATACCACCAATACCAAGGTTTGCAGGTATATAATCTTTCCCACGTGCATCATTTGTGTAAGCGATCTTGCTTCCAAGATTACTCATTACCGCTCCAGCTGTAAAACCGGTTCCCTGTTCGTTGAGTCCATTATAATAAAAGGAGATATCGCCCGCTACCGCCGTACCCGGTTTATAGGTAACTCCATTGGTATTACCATTGGCAAGATTTGAATAAATAAATCGTAAAGCGATACCGATTCCGATCTGATCGCTCAGTTTGCGGCTATATCCTGCATCTAATGCCCACTCACGTGGATTAAATTTTTGCAGATCGTTACCGGCAAAGTCAGTAAACTGAATACTTCCGAGATTGAAATAACGCATTGAACCGGAAATAGCCTGCAACTCATCGATCTGATGATAACCGGCAACGGTGCCGATAAATACATCATTCAATCCAAGATCTTTTAACCAGGGAGTATAAGTAAGTGCAATTGCAGAACGTTGTTTGGCAAATGGAATTTTTGCCTGGTTCCAGAACGATGAATTTGCATCAGGCGACGTTGCAATTCCCAAATCGCCCATACCACCTGCACGTGCATCGGGTGATATACGTAACATGGGTACAGCAGTGGTTACAACATTAATGGGTTCCTGGGCAAACGTTTGAACAGAGATGCAAAGCAGCATCATGGATAATAGGTATGCGTTTCTTTTTCTCATAAGAGTTGAAATTAGAGCCATAAAATTAGAAGAAAATTAAATAAGCAATCAATAAATAGATTTTGGTTTATCAGAGCAGCACCAACTTTTGCAATGCGGTTTGTTTTTTACCATTTGAATCTTTTACTTCCAGTTGGTAGATGTAAACGCCCCGACCGATTTTTGCACCGTAATCATCACGTCCGTCCCACTCAATGTCAAAAGAACGGTTTCCTTCATTATTTATTGTGCGTTGAATTGTTTTTACAATTTTTCCTGATACAGAATAAATGCGGATCAGCACCTGCAGGTTGTCGCCGGGCCTGTTGTGCTCAAACATAAAAGTAGTTCGTGTAGTAAATGGATTCGGATAATTGTATACACGTTCCAGTTTTAATTCTTCATCTTTCACTACACGAAACTCAAGCCTGTATTCATTACTGTTGTTTTGCACGTCCCATGCTTTTATCTTCAGCACATGCAATCCTTCTGTTAATACTGGTAATTGAAAGCGCACTGTACCTTGCTGATAGCTGTCGGCATCTGCTTCATAATAATCATTCAATACAAAAAACTGACTCTTATCATCATCCAGCGTTGCAACAAGATCGTGTCCTATACCGGTTCCTACAGTATTAATACCGCTTGAGTCAGAGAGCTTTAGAAATAAAACAGGTGTTTCGTTTGTAATGCCTCCATTTACAAATTTTTCATCGTTGAGATATGCTTTTATTGAAGGTCATTCATTATCTGTAACAGGATTTTCACTTGCACCGCCTACAACAATTGAAGTTTCGGCACCGTTGCCGTCAACGTTGCCGTTCTCTGCATAATAACTGATCTTACCATTTCCAAATTGATAGTTGATGTCTTTTGGCACAACAAAACTGTAACTGAATTCACCATTCGCAACTTTTGCTTTGCCTTTGAAAATAATATTTGATTGCTGATTAAAATCTGTAACAACACTGCCGGCATCGTTGCCGATTGTTTTTACCTGTTGTACTTTATCATAAATAACAGGATATACGTTACCGTTAAAATCAGTGATACGGTTACCGGCAGCATCTGTTACTTCACCTTTAATTGTATATCTGTCCAATGCTTTTAATGTATCTGCTGCGGGTAGTTGGTTATTGATGGCTGTTGTTTTTACTTTCAACGTTGGAAATCCTAAACGCACTGCAGGATCGCCCAGTAATGTAAACTTGCGGTTGTTGATAATATCACCAAATGTTTGATAGGTAAAATTCTTTGCCTGCTTCACAGCATCGCCCAAAGAAGGGTACACACCATTTACATCCGGTTGCAATGCCAGCTTGAAATAATTGTTGTTCATGATGCGGTTGCTGAATGCAAACACAACTCTTGTGGTGGTCATTAATGCAATAGCGCCTGTTCGTTCACGCAATAAAATATTTTCACCTATGGAATTTACCAAGGGATTATCATAGGGAGCAAAATCGCAGGTGGCAGTAATAAACAACGGCAGTTTATTCGAATTACTCCAAGTGTTCACCATGTCCTGATCAAGAATCGCTTCTGCAGCCAACCGCCTGCTGCCACCATGACCGCTGTAATTCCAGATCAAAGTACCTGCAAATAGTTTACTGTTGATTGCCTGGTTTACATCGGGATAGCGGCTGCCACCACTTCCGCTTTGCTGGCGGTATGCGTCCAGGTAAATTTTTGAAACATTAAAAGCTTGGTTTTGCTGAATCACCGATGCATGCAGTTCAGCATCATCCAGGTGAATATTATTGTCTTCATCATCTGCAACTAAAGTGATATCGTTCCGCCAGGGGCCAAAACTTTCTTTGGCATGGTAACGGATAATTTTATCAACTACTGCTTTTGCTTCCTGTAATGTTTTGGCAGGAATACGACCAATACCAATGTCTAACAAACTTCCCGGGAAAGAGCGATTGATATTATCCTGATCATCCAGCATTCCAAAAAAATCATCAGATGTGTACGTAGCCAGTGGATCTAAGGAGGCATCACTTTCATAACAGGGAACAAGGTTTGTGTTTCCATTAATGCGATTGAGATAATCGTACGATGCATCGCCAAACAATAATAAATAACGGGGACGTTTGCTTGTATCGGTACCGGCCCTGTCGTAAAACATTTTTATAAAATTGCGCAGTGCTGCTGCATCGGGTAAGCCCGACGAAAATTCATTAAACACCTGCTCAGTTGTTACGGCTAAGGTTGTTAAATTTTGATGTTGCCGATGCCAGCTGGCCAAACGTTGTGCTTCATCCAACAAGGAAGGATGAGCAATAATAATATAATTGGGTGATGCTGCTCCGTGCAGATCCTGGTTTGCAATTTTTCCAACAGCGGCCGGTTGCAAAAAATTTTGTTGATTGAAAGCAATGTATTCCCGCAAACGTTCTGCCGTGTTTACAAATCTGAATTCGTTGCCATTTAATACACCTGTCATGTTTTGCGGTCGCAACGGATCGGTTATATCCCATACCAGTGTACTACTTACGGCACCCTGTAACCGAAATTCGGCAACGTTGCCGGCACCTACGGTTTCCCAATCGCTGAACAAAAGCTGATCAACATTGCTCATGCTGAGCTGGCGCTGCGGAAACAACTCAAACCAGTTGAGCCAGCCTTGCGCATTTACACTTCCTGCCTGGTAATTGTATTGCAGGTTGATTGTTGTTTGTGATAAGTTGAAGGATGTGACAAGCTCTGCAGCAGATGCAACCGGATCGTAGGTGCCTGTACCAACAGGAGAAACTGTATGCTGTGCCACAGCCGTATTGTTGACTCTGATTAAAAACGAACTGGATGCTCCGTTACTGCGTGCCGCAACATTGGACACCAATTGCACCGGTGCGGGGACCAGATTGGGAATATTGATTGAAAAATTTCTTGTGGTCGTGCTGCCCGGAGTATTGCTGAATTCTTCCCCATACCATTCTTTCCCGCTACGTAAAAAATTGATGGTATCCCGTTCATGAAAATACCGGTCTTGAAAAGCTGTTACAACCCGGTTAGGAGCCACTCCTGCCGTTCGGTTTTGGATACGTAATCCTCCGCTGCTGATATTAATATAATAGTATGCTTCGTTGCTGTACAAATTCTTTCGATGTTTGAACCGTTTGTTGGCAGAATCCTTCACCCATTGCTGGGGGCCGCTACTGTAAAACAGGAAATAATCGCTGCCGTTGAAAACCCCATCGCCCCCATCTACCATCTGGATGGCATTTTCTGTAAGATCATCCGGCGCAACAATTGCATTGTCTTCGGGCAACATAGACCCACCATTTCCAAACAGGCGGATATTACTGCTCGGCAGATTGGAAACATTTACTCCCAGCGATTGCAGCAAGGCTATATTAACCCTGTACACCCCGGCTTCTTTTACAGAAATTTTAAACCACTCCCCGCTTGCCAATAAAGAATTGCTGCGATACGAGCGTTGGGCAGTACCGGTAAAAAACAAAAAGCAGCCAAGTAGCAGAGCGGTGTATCGCATAAATGAGAACTTCAAAGATACCTGAAAATGACTCCCGACTTTGTTGGTAAAAGAAAGCCCAGATGGTTCGAAAGCTGCAGCCATGCGTAATTTCACGGCATGCTAAGCAGAAATACTAAAAATTCTGACTGGCAGCTTGCTTTGTTTCAAAATTCCAAAAGATTCAACTATGTTTGTTGTAAGACCCAATAAAATTTGGGTTGAGAAATCCAATACAATATTTTTGAACATTACTCGTTAACTATCAAAACGAAGAGATGAAAAACCTTTTCCGCATTCAGAATCTAGGTATCCTGCTAATTGGGGCTACACTTATTACTTCTTGTAACTTATTCAAAAAGAAGCCTGAAAAGTCGGCTTCAACCGGTTGGACTTACAATGATCCAAACGGCAGCGGTTTCCGTGTGTCAAAAGAAAAGGAGCAGAAAACCGGTCCCGGACTCGTGTTTGTTGAAGGTGGTACCTTCACCATGGGCGCTGTTGAAGAGGATGTGATGCGTGACTGGAATAATATTCCACGCCGTGTAACAGTTGCTTCCTTTTATATGGATGAATCAGAAGTGGCAAATGTTCACTATCGTGAATACCTCTTTTGGCTCGACCGTGTGTTCATGGACACAGCCATTACCAACCGTGCATTACCCGATACATTGGTTTGGAGAAGCGAGCTGGCGTACAACGAACCTTACGTTGAATACTATTTCCGTCATCCCTCCTATAACTTGTATCCGGTTGTGGGTGTAAGCTGGAAACAGGCTTACGATTTTTGTTTATGGCGCAGCGACCGTGTAAACGAAAACATTTTGTACGAAAAAGGAATCACCAACAAAAAAGCCGAATTGCAAAAACAAATGCAGGGTGGCGGACAAGACAACTTCAATACAAAAGCCTACCTGTTAGGTGAATATCAGGCAACTCCGGGTAAAAACATTAAAAACTACAAAGATCCCATTACAAAGCAGGTTCCAACCAGCATCAGCTTTGAAGAAGGTTTGATTTTACCTGATTATCGCCTGCCAACAGAAGCAGAGTGGGAATATGCCGCTTACGGTTATATTGCTCAAAACCCAAATCCACGTCGCAGTGAAAAGAAACGTGGTGAGGAGTTAACTGCTAATAAGCAAGTATATCCCTGGGCACAAAATGTAAATGGGTTGCGTGATGCACGCAGAGGCAGCTGGCAAGGTCAGTTTCTTGCCAACTTCAAACGTGGATCAGGTGACAATATGGGTGTTGCCGGTGGTTTGAACGACCGTGCTGTAATTACTGGTCCTGTAAAAGCTTTCTATCCGAATGGATTTGGCTTATACAATATGGCAGGGAATGTGAGTGAGTGGGTTGCTGACGTTTACAGACCAATGACCTCTGCAGACGGAGACGATTTCAACTACTACCGTGGTAATAAATTTCAGCGTATGGACTTAAGCACCGGTAAGGCAGAACGAGATTCAATGGGACGTATCAAATACCGTGATGAAACAGACGATGAAGTGAAAAGCCGTCGGAACTATCAAAAAGGATACGCAATTGATTACCTCGATGGTGATTCATTGAGTACGGTTCAATACGGCTATGGTGTTACTACGCTTATCAGCGATAAGAGTCGTGTGTACAAAGGTGGCAGTTGGAACGATCGTGCTTATTGGTTAAGTCCCGGTGCACGCCGCTTCCTCGAAGAAGATCAAAGCAGTTCACAGATCGGTTTCCGTTGTGCCATGACACGTTACGGAAGTGCTGAAGGTAACGGACGCAAAACCGGTAACTGGTTCGGTAAACGAAAACAAAACAACCGCAAAAGAAATTAATTGCATTTCGATTGATACAAAGCCCCTCCCGACCGGAGGGGCTTTTAGTTTACCAGGTATTGAGATTTAGTTTTGAAAACAGTTGCAACAACTCTGAAAAAATTATCTTCCTGATTATCTTTGATGTATGCAGATCGAAGAACTCTATCAACTTTTTTTACAATACCCAAGCATACAAACGGACACCCGCAAACTAAAAGCAGGAGATTTATACTTTGCG
>CAYMSG010000229.1:0-6464 GCA_964392955.1 uncultured Chitinophagaceae bacterium
TTGTTTTGATCTGGATGGCAATCTTGCTGGTGTTGTTGGTGGTGGTGATGTTTTATGTGTTGCAATTCCGCATGTGGGTCGCTGCCGGTTACAATTTGCTGTTGATTATTTTCCCAACTGCGTACGTGTTGTATCTTTTGTTGAAAGCAAATACAACAAAAGATTTTTCGTTGTTGAGTAAATGGATCAAAGCGGTGATCTTCACCGGTATTTTATCCATGATCTTGTTTAAATTTTTTGCCTGATGGAACGGATTATTCTTGCATCTCAATCGCCCAGGCGCAAACAATTGCTGGAGTGGGCCGAAATTCCATTCGATGTGATGGTAAAGGAAACAGATGAAATGTATCCGGCTTCGCTGAGTATTGAAAAAGTACCCGTATACATTGCACGCAACAAAGCATTGGCGGTGAAAGATGAATTAAGTCACGACCGGTTGATCCTGGCAGCCGATACCATTGTTGTGCTGAATGGGAAAGTAATCGGCAAGCCTGTAAGCAAAGAAAACGCTGTTGAAATTTTGCATGAACTGTCGGGACAAACACACCAGGTAGTTACCGGTGTTGTATTGATGCGGGATGATACTGAAACTGCATTTGCTGATATCACTGAAGTGGAGTTTCATCAGCTCAGTCATCAGCAAATTGAATTTTATGTTGAGAAATATCAACCTTACGATAAAGCCGGTGCTTATGCCATACAGGAATGGATTGGGGTGGTGGGCATCAAACGTGTAAAAGGGGATTTTTATAATGTAATGGGCTTACCAGTGAGCAGGGTGGTGAAAACATTACAACAAATCGGAAACATGTAAATAAATTAACTAATATATTTTCCGGTAAGTGGCAGATTGTTTTTATTTTTATAGCAGGTATTGAATTTGTGTAATCGATCACTTGTTTTAACTGTTCAACATGCCTGCTATGAACGAGCACCTGTTACAATTCATCTGGCAACATCTCTACTTCAATAAAGAAAACCTGCAAACAGTTTCGTATGAACCTGTTTCAATCAAATCGCAGGGTACACTCAACAGCAACCAGGGTCCTGATTTTTTGCATGCTACCATTCACATCAACAATGTTACCTGGGCGGGGAATGTGGAACTGCATCTCAAAACCAGCGATTGGATAAAACACCGTCATACAAACGATCCGCATTATCAAAACATTATTTTACACGTGGTGTATGAACATGATCAGGAAGATGTTAATGCGATTCCGGTACTGGAATTGAAGGATCGTATTTCAACATCGCTTTTGCAACGCTATGAACAATTCATGCTGCAGGATGCATTTATTCCCTGCGAAAAACAGGCAAAAGATGTAAACGAAATTGTATGGAGCAGTTGGAAAGAGCGGATGATAGCCGAACGTCTGCAACAAAAGAGCGAACAGATCCGCAACCTGTTACACAGCACAAAACAACATTGGGAAGAAGCGTTTTGGCAGTTGCTGGCCCGCAGTTTTGGTACGCCACTGAATGCCGAAGTGTTTGAAGCTATGGCACAAACACTACCCGTTACATTATTGGCCAAACACAAAAAACAAATACACCAAGTGGAGGCCATGTTGATGGGACAGGCAGGGTTACTCAACGGGAAGTTTAGCGAAGAGTATCCCATTATGTTGCAAAAAGAATATCGATTTCTGCAAAGCAAATACAAACTCAAACCTGTTAAACAGCTGCTGCAGTTTTTGCGGATGCGCCCATCGAATTTCCCTACTATCCGGTTGGCCCAACTGGCAAAGCTCATTCATCAATCAAGTCATTTATTTTCTAAGGTGCTGGAAGCAAAAACAGTTGATGCCATCCGGGACATGTTTACGGTAACAGCAAATGATTACTGGCATTACCACTATGTATTTGATGAGGCTGTTGCATTCCGGAAAAAGCAATTGGGAAAAACGATGGTTGATCATTTGCTGATCAATTGTATAATTCCTGTCTTATTCGTGTATGCGGCTGAGCACAATGATGAGCCTGCGAAAGAAAAAGCACTGCAATGGTTGCAGCAAATAAAAAAAGAACAAAACAGCATCACACAGCAATGGGAAGCCATTGGCATCACACATCAGTCGGCCTTCGATTCGCAGGCATTGCTTTATCTGAAAAAAAACTATTGCAATGCAAAGCAATGTTTGCAATGTGCAATCGGCAACAACATTCTCAAGAAAACGATTACCAGTTAAATTCTACCCGCTGCTCAATATCCGGGTGCAGGCTTTTTGCAACGGGGCAGGTGAGAGCTGCATTTTTAAGAATCGTTTTCTGTTTTTCATCCAACT
This sequence comes from uncultured Chitinophagaceae bacterium, assembly GCA_964392955.1. Lineage (GTDB taxonomy): Bacteria > Bacteroidota > Bacteroidia > Chitinophagales > Chitinophagaceae > Lacibacter. The sequence continues at coordinate 2,289 of CAYMSG010000229.1, forward strand.
GAATATGATCCGGAAAATAAAAACTTACATCCACTCCGCCCACACGGCGTGGATCTGCTTTCATGTGTTTTTGGATATCAATTTTTACGCCGGTAAGATCAAGTTGCATATCCCTGGCTTTGATGCCCATAATTGTCATCATGCAGCTGCCCAATGATGTTGCCAGGAGATCAGTTGGTGAAAATCGTTCTGCCTTACCCTGGTTATCCAGTGGCGCATCTGTTTCAATAGCCGATTGGCTGTGCAAATGAATGGCTTCAGTTCGCAATTCACCTTTGTAAACAATGGAAGAAGTCATATCCTGTTAATTTATTTGTGAAGTTTTGGGTGGCAAGATACCACAATGTCGCATCTATCGTTTTAATCTGTAAATTTACCTTCAAACAATAATATAAGGCTTGTGAAAAGAATCATCCTGAACATTTGTTTCGTTGTAGTTGCAGCAGGGTCGTTTGCGCAGGAAAAAAATGAGCGTAGAACGGAACGTAGTGCCAAGAAAGAAGAACGTCGCCAGAAAATTGATAACCTCATCCGCCAGCAGGAAGAAGGGGCACTTATCTTTAATAAACAAAGTGTGTTTGGTATTCGCCTCAATACAGATGGGTTGGGTTTGATGTATGAAAAAGCATACATGAAGAATCCAAAACTGGCCAATTACTTTTCAATTGAGTTAAACGAGAAACGACATACGAAAGAGCTGAAGAAATCATTACAGATACCTTCGGGCGGCGGCTTCTCATTTTTTGGAACGCCCTATGTGTACGGCAAGCGGAATAGTTTTTACCAGGCAAAATTATCCTACGGTCAGCAACGCATGATCGGTGGAAAAACCAATAAAAACGGTGTTGCCATTTATTCTATTTATGGAGGAGGATTAGCGGTAGGGTTAGAACGTCCTTATTATGTACGTGTATTCGATAACGGTGGTCCCGATGGCACACGTGAGATAAAATATACACAGGAAGACAGTGCAGCATTTTTGGCTCCGGGCAATATTATTTCAGGCACGGGCTTACGCAAAGGCTGGGGCGAAATGAAAGTAGTGCCTGGCGCTCATGCCAAAGCCGCTCTTCGCTTCGATTATGGACGTTTTAATGAAACGGTGGCTGCTATTGAAATCGGGTTGAATATTGAAGCATACAGCCGCAAAGTGGAAATCATGCTCTTAAACCCTCCGCAACAGGTGTTTTTCAATGGCTACATTGCTATTCTGTTTGGTAAACGAAAGTAGCCTAACTTTGCCCCTCATTTAGTAGAAATTATGCAGGAAATTGTAGTGAATGAAGCTGCCACAGAGCAGAAACCAAAAAAACCGGATTGGCTGCGTGTTCGTTTGCCCATCGGTGAATCATACAAGAACGTTCGCAACCTCGTCGATACACACAAACTTCACACCATTTGCGAAAGCGGTAATTGTCCCAATATGGGCGAATGCTGGGGAGAAGGTACTGCCACCTTTATGATACTGGGTAATACCTGTACCCGCAGTTGTGGATTTTGTGCGGTAGCAACCGGCCGTCCAGATCCTGTTGACTGGGACGAACCGCAACGTGTTGCTGAAGCCATTCACTTAATGAAGGTGAAACATGCGGTGCTTACTTCTGTTGACCGAGATGAAATAAAAGATGGTGGAAGTATTATCTGGTACAATACCATCCGTGCAGTAAAAGCATTGAACCCTGATACTACACTCGAAACGCTCATCCCTGATTTTAAAGGACAGATGGAAAATGTGCAGCGTATCGTGGAAGCACATCCTGAAGTTGTATCGCATAACATTGAAACAGTTGAACGTTTAACACGCCAGGTGCGTATCCAGGCAAAGTACTGGCGCAGCATGGATGTGTTGCGTTACCTGAAAGAAAACGGCATGCGGGTGAAGAGCGGTATCATGTTAGGTTTGGGCGAAACAAAAGAAGAAGTGATCCAGACGTTGCACGATTTGAAAAACAACGGTGTAGATGTGGTAACCATTGGTCAGTACCTGCAGCCCACCAAAAAACATTTAGCAGTACAACGTTTTGTTCATCCCGATGAGTTTAAAGAGTACCGTGAAATTGGTTACAGCATTGGTTTGGATTATGTGGAAAGCGGTCCGTTGGTACGTTCCAGTTATCACAGCGAAAAGCATGTGCTTCCCGGTTATGGGAAAGCAAAATGGGAAGAAGAAAAAGCAAACTTTATTTCATAGAATGGATATGAAAAGAATCTTACTGGGAGCAGTGTTGTTGGTAACAGCTGCTCCTTTTTGTTTGGCGCAGGTGCAATGGCAAAATGTTGATTCGCTGTTCGGATCATTACCATCTACTGTGCATGTGTACCGAACCGATGATGCCATTGAAGGCAAAGCCAATATTGCCTATTATGTAATTGCTGATCTGAAAGACCGGAAGCTGAATTTCATAACAGATACAACATACAAACGCCGCTTTACACCGCAACAGTTTTATGAAAAGAACAATCAACCATTGCTGGTAGTGAATGGAACGTTTTTTGATTTTGCAACGAATCGAAACCTCAACGCAGTAATTAAAGACGGGAAACTGGTTTCGTACAATGTACATACAACGGCTTTAAAAGGGAGGGACACGTTACTGTATATGCATACGTTTCGTTCAGCTATTGGCATCAGTAAAAAACGAAAAGCAGATGTAGCATGGTTGTACACCGATTCATCAGTACGTTTTGCAAAAGCATTTCAACAAGTGCCGGGTTTTTATAAAGATTCCTTTGTAACTGTTCGAAATACACAATTGCTGAAGCAAGCAGGCAGATGGAAAATGCAAACAGCCATCGCAGGTGGGCCTGCATTAATTCAAAACGGAAAAATTGCAGTGAGCAATAATGAAGAACGCATGTTCACCGGCAAAGCCATTGATGATAAACATCCACGTACCGCCATGGGCTATACAGCAGATGGTAAACTCATTGTTCTTGTTGTGCAAGGCCGTATGCCGGGTGTTGCAGAAGGGGCATCGTTAACGCAATTGGCAAAACTCTTACTTGATCTGGGTTGTGTGGAAGCCTTGAACCTCGATGGTGGCGGCAGCAGCACCATGTTGGTAAATGGCAAAGAAACCATTAAGCCCAGCGATAAAGAAGGGCAACGTCCGGTGCCCGGTGTATTTATGATTCAAGCAAAAAAATAAATAATTTTATATCCCAATCGGGATGTAGCGCAGTCCGGTAGCGTGCTTCGTTCGGGACGAAGAGGTCGCTGGTTCGAATCCAGTCATCCCGACTTTTTATTTGGCTACTTATACAGATAGATATCGTATCTCATACTTTTCCGGCAAACGAAAGTTTGCATTTCTTACCGCTTGCTTTATTCTGGTTTGATAAGTTGATGCAAAAAAGCAAGTCGAACAAGATCGGCAGTGTTTTTTGCTTTAAGTTTCGCAAGCAGACTTTTACGGTAGGTGTCAACCGTGTTCACGCTGATGTTCAGTTGTTCTGCCATTTCATTATTTGTAAATCCGGTTTTGATCAGTTCAAGTATTTCTTTTTCACGTCGTCCGAGAATGATCTCGTTTTTCTTTTGCTGTTCAGCGGTGTGCAATGTTTTGGCTACATCAAACGCCATATATGTTTTGCCTGCAGCTGCCAGATGAATGGCTTCTGCCAATTCCATCTGCGTTGCATTCTTTAACACATAACCGGAAGCACCGTTGTCCATCATGTCCCGTATATAACTCGCCTGGTTGAAAGTGCTCAAGCCAAGTATATATATGCCGGGGTATAAATGTTTCAATTCCTTGCAAAGGTCAATGCCGTTCCCATCTGGCAGATTAATATCCAGCAACAGAACATCGGGCTGTTTGATTTTTAAAAAAGCCCTGCAGGAGGCAACATTGGATGCTGAGCCAATGAGATCAATATCCCGTTCCTGCATCAGCAATGAACGGATACCTTCTATTACCATGTAATGATCATCTGTAATAAAAACCTCTATCATTTTAAAGATGTTGAAATTCAAGATTCACAGACGTTCCTTTGTCCGGTGCAGACTGGATATCAACCGTTCCTTTCAGGAGTTCAACACGTGAACGGATATTTTTCCAACCCATACCTTCGGATGATGCCAGCGATGCCGTATCAAATCCTTTCCCATTGTCTTCTACATTCACAACAAGTTTTTCGTTTTCCCAAAAGAGTTGTACCAGTACTTCTGATGCC
>CAYMSG010000230.1:0-6454 GCA_964392955.1 uncultured Chitinophagaceae bacterium
GTTTATCGGATTGCAAATGTAAAGGAAAGCGGTGATTATGATTTCTTAAAAGAAACTTTGTGCAGTTTGTTTTGGGCTGCGAGTTCTTTGTGGATACTATCCAGGATACCGTTTACAAAATGACCGCTTTGCGGTGTACTGTAATCTTTTGCAAGATCAATGTATTCGTTGATGGTGACTTTTGGTGGGATTGTTTCAAAAAACAGGAATTCGCAAATGCCCATCCGCATCAGGATCATATCGAGTGCGGCGGTACGTTCCGGGTCCCAGTTCTGTAATTTGCCTTTGATGTATTCGTCACAAACCTCTTCCTTCTCAATAACACTTACCAGCAGGTCTTTGGCAAACTTCAGTTTCTCGGTACTTACAAATTGCTGGAAATCGGCGTTGTGAGGCTTCTGTAATAAATTCAGCATCAGCAGATTTATCATTTCTGCATCATCTTCCCAATGGAGAAAGCGTTCTTCAATGAACGAAACAAAATCTTCATTTGGCAGCATCAGGTCAGTAAAAATGAATTCGAGTATATCTTTTTCATCTTTCTTTTCACGTGTTTCCCGGCTGATGTATTGCTGGTAAACTTCCGACAGCACCAGTTCATTGTACAATTTCCGCACCCAGTCTTCCATGCCCATTAGTTCGGGTTTGATCTCCTGTACCACTGCCTGATACGAGGGGTGCTCCAGTATTTGCCACAACAAACGGTTGCCCGCAATTTTTGTATTGATGCTCAGGTCCTTAGCTGTAGGTAGATGTTTCGATGCTTTTTGCCGGGCATCTGTTTCGGCATAGCGTGCCACTTCTGTTAAGGTATAAATGAGAACAACAAACAACTGCCTGCTTTGGTCAACGTGTTTGTCTAATGTGCGAATGGCTTCCAATTTGGTGATATCACCCTCTCTTGTTGAGCAGGTGTACAATGTCTGCATCACCTTTACCCGTATGTTTCTTCTGCTGATCATTTAAGAAAGAACTTGTTTAACAAACGGCAAAGATAAGCATTGGTTTCCCTTATATTTGATATTTATAAAAAATTGAATAATAACTGAGCCTCAGTTAAAAAAGTTTCAAAAAAGCATGAGAACATTCCGTTTCGTAACAGGGTTATTGTTGATAGCTCCCCTATTTATTGGTTGCAACAACAATAACTCAGCAAATGATACAAGCGCTGCAATAACGCTGCCTGAAATTATAAAGGACCGTTCCAAAAACAGGTACACCGGCATGCGTGAAGCGATGGAGCAGGAATATGAACAAACTAAAGATGTAAAGCTGGGATATGTTCCCATGTTCAGATTGGTGAACGAGGTATATAAAAATGAATTGGCCCGGAGAAGTGGACGTCAATCGAGAGTATCTGCATTATCGTGGACTGAACGTGGCCCAACAACCAACAGTGTAGGGCCCAGTAATGGTAACTTGCGTGGCCCTGCAAACAATGCTGTTACAAGCGGAAGAACAAGGGCTTTATGGTTCGATCTGAATGACCCTTCACGCAAAACGGTTTGGTTGGGAGCTGTTAGCGGCGGTTTATGGAAAACAACGGATATCTCTGCGAGTCCTGCAAACTGGACCTTAATCAGTGATTATTTTGACAACCTTGCTGTTACAGCCATTACACAAGATCCGTTAAATAAAAACATCCTTTATTTTGGAACAGGTGAAAAAACATTTAATACAGATGCTGTGCGGGGGGGAGGTATCTGGAAGAGTGTTGACAATGGGAACACCTGGAATTTATTGCCGGGTACCCAAAATTTCTGGAATGTATCAAGAATCGTTTGTGATGCTGCGGGTAATGTTTATGTAGCAACCATTGGAAACAACGGCATTCAACGATCAACAGACGGGGGTGCTACCTGGACCAATATTACTCCGCAGGGATTAACTTCAAGAGTTACAGAATTACGGATAAGCACCACAGGAAGATTGCATATTGTTTGTGGTTACTTGAATGGAAGTGCGCCAGCAACCACGGGCCATCGTTTTACAGATAATCCGGTAACAGTTACATCCACTACTTGGAGTGAACCGGCTGTTCCCTATCCAACAACTTATAACACCGAGTTAGCTGTCGTGGGAAATACTTTGTATGCTTTGCCTTCTGATGCAAATGATCGAACGCCTACAATCTACAAATCGACAGACGGAGGTTTTGTTTGGTCGCCAACAACAACATCGCCTCCCAGTCCGGCCACTGATTCAGAAACAAGTCCTTCAATTAATACGGGTCAGGGATGGTTCGATCTTGCCATTGGTGCAGATCCGGCCGATCCGAACACTGTTTTGGCTGGTGGATTGAATTTTTTTAAATCCGATAACGGAGGAGGCTCCTGGACGAGGATTTCACGTTGGGTAGGGAACTCAACCATGTACGTGCATGCCGATCATCATGCTGTGGTTTGGGAAGGCACACAAGTATTGCTTGCTACAGATGGGGGAATTTTTTATTCGTCCGATAATGGAAATACATTTACAGACCGTAATATAGGGTTGCGTACAAAGCAGTTTTATTCCTGTGCTATTCATCCCACCCAAACAAACTATTTTCTTGGTGGAACACAGGATAACGGAACACATCAACTCAATTCACCGGGGTTAGGAGGTAGCGTGGAAATTTTAGGCGGTGATGGTGGCTTTGTGCACATAGACGAAAATGAGCCGCAGTTTCAATTTGGTGCTACTACCAGGAGTAATTACAGGCGAAGTATCAATGGTGGTGCCAGCTGGTCTGCAGTGAATCACTCAAATACCCTCGGACAGTTCATCAATCCAACCGACTATGATGATATGAACAACAGGATGTACACCAGCGCCGGCACAGCCAGCCCTGGTACATATATCCGCTGGGAAAATCCACAAACCGGATCAACTTTTACTTCGGTATCAATTGCAAGTGGAACTTCTTCTGCAGTAACCAGCATGAAAGTATCATCATATACAAATAACAGGGTTTATTTTGGGTCATCGCAGGCAAGGGTGGTTCGGGTAGATAACGCACATACAAATTTCCCATCTGTAACCAATATTTCCGGGTCAAACTTCCCGTCAGCTGGTAATACAGTTTCAAGTGTAAACACAGGTACTTCTGATGATTTTCTTATCGCTACTTTCAGTAATTATGGGTTGGCTCTACCAAAAGTATTGGTTAGCTCAACTGGCGGAGGAACTTCCGGATGGCAGAATATTACGGGTAATTTGCCCGACATTCCTGTACGGTGGGCCATGTTTTATCCGGAGGATAATGACAAAGCTATACTGGGCACCGAAATGGGTATTTTTGAAACGGATGATATTAATGGATCTTCCACCGTTTGGGTACGTAACAGCAGTTTTCCTGTTGTGCGGGCAACGATGCTGCAATACCGCCAAACAGACCGTACTTTACTTGCATCTACACATGGTCGTGGCATGTGGACAACCGTTCTGCCTTTGGCAGCTCCATACGTACGCTTTGCTGGTTCGTACACCTACACATCCGCATCCGAAGGAACCACTGCTTCAGGAAATGGCTGTCGTAATTACCGGGATGTTACGATTCCAATGCGTATTGATGCGGCTCCCGCTGGTGATGCAACAGTAACATTGAGTGTGGCAGCCGGAAGTACGGCCACACAGGGTATCGATTTTGATTTTACCACAAATGGAAACTTTGTTAATCCCTCGAACACTTTGTTATTTGCGAATGGCGCAACTGCTAATCAGAATATAACTGTTCGCATTTACAACGATGCAGAAGTGGAAGCGGCTGAATCATTTACGCTTACTTATATTGTAAGTGGAACAACCAATGCCGTAGCTGCGCCAAGCAGTGTTTCGTATACGGTGAATGTAAATGATGATGATGTGGCCCCCATGCCAGAGCAATACAACGGTAATTTTACAGTTGGAGTCAGCGATGCCACTTTAAATTTTCAAAGTATGTTCCGCAGCAATCAAACTGCATTCCGTATCCAGCATCTTGTTACACTCTCAGAGTTAGCGGCAGCAGGAATTTCAGGGGCTGGCTTTATTTCATCCATGTCAGTTAACGTAATAACAAAAAACAGTACCAAACCATACAACGGGTTTACAATCTCAATGGGAAATACAAACAGCACTTCTCTTACCAATTTTGTTGGTGGTGCTTTAACACAGGTGTACTCGGCAAATTATACGACCAGCTTTGGAACAAATACATTCAATTTCTCTACTCCGTTTTACTGGGATGGGGTATCCAATGTTGTTGTAAACATTTGTTTTGATAACGGAGCACAGCCCACAGACGCTGCTGCGGATATCATTGAAGGAACCGCTACAGCTTTTGGTACTGACATTCGGGCCAGTTGTTATTCAGGTACAGTTACTTCCGCAGGTTGTTCGTTAGGAGCAGGATTTATTTCAGATGCACGACCGGTTATTACGTTTGCAGCTGCAGCAGGTAATCCAATTGCTACCACAGCAGGTACCAGCCGTACAGAATATGTTGGCGGAACAGGCACATATAATTTTATTACAGGTTTTGATCTCATCAGCCGTATTACATCTGCATCACGCAATTTTGAATGTGTTACTTCCAGTGTAAACACAGCAGGTAATGTGTGGCAGAGCTTCTTTGCCGGCCAACGATCACAAAAAGTAATTGCTGTTAACTTCGACGGAACTCCTCAAAACAGCAGTTATAACCTGAGCATCTATTCCACAACTGCCGAATTGGGCGGTAAAGACCCCAATACTGTACGCATTGCCGGAACAACGGCTGCAGCAATCGGAAGTGCCAACAGTGGCAACACCAACGTTTATAATTCGTCTGTAACCAACTTTGGATCAGGCTATGTTTATACTGCTACGGTATATGGTCCGGGATTGTATTTTCTTGCTGATGCTGCCGTTACGCCCGTACGTGAACTGGTACGTACAAATGATCTGGTGAAACTATTGCAAAATCCAGTGAGTGGTTCTATTTCTTTGCAAATTGCCAACCAGTCCCGTGAAACGATAGAAGCCACGTTGTTCACAACAAATGGTCAACTGCTGCAACGCTGGAATCTTGGCCGTGCCAATGGTAACTATCAATTGCCACTAAAAGGTAACAACAACAGTAGTGGGGTTTACCTTCTGCGTATCAATGCCGGAAATAAAACCCAAACCATCAGGTTCGTAAAACAATAAACACATACAAACGCCCCGTATTGCTGCGGGGCGTTTTACGTACAATTATTCTCACCTTTCAACATTGGGTTTATGACGAAACAAACCGCTTTTTCTTTCTTTGTCTTACTCGGTTTAAGTTGTTGCTGCCTCTTTTTTAGTTGCAGTAACTTGAAGAATGTGATCAAGGCAAACCATGCATTTTATGCTGAAAAGCAAGGTGGCGGTGCATCAAAGGCAGATGAGAACGGAAATGAACTGCCGGCAAAAACGGATACCATCTTCACCGTATTTATAGAGGCAACCGCCAAGGATCTTATGTTCGATTCGGTATGGTATAATGGCAGACGGTTTGGGGTTCATTCTTACTTACTGAAAACTTCAGTGGCGGAGCCAGGCTTGGAGCGGGGCGAGCTGACGAAAACGGTAAAAGTGGCTGCTGCTCCAGGTCATTACTTGTATCAATTGGAACTGACTCCTCATCTTACCACTACAATGCCGCTCGGGGCACCCTTGGTTCGGGTGAAAAAAAACAAGAAAGCTAAGAGCCATTATTACCAGTTGCAGCCTTTTGTACTAATCGATTTGTTGCCCATGTATTGATCAACTATGCAAATTTGTCTCTCTCCCTGCCAGTTTTTTTCTTCTTTTTTCCGTGATTTGCGCCAATTCTGAAAAATTTTCGCATTCTGGCGTGGTGGCACTGTATTCGCTTACCTTCGTTGCCCCCTGAAAAGGGCGTCAATAAATTTCATTTCAAAAACCAAAAAACGAATAATTATGGCTAAGAAGGTAAGTGTTACCCCATTACACGACAGGGTAATTGTGAAGCCTGCTCCTGCTGAAGAAAAAACAGCTGGCGGTATCATCATCCCCGATACTGCAAAAGAAAAACCACAACGTGGTACTGTAGTGGCTGCCGGCCCCGGTAAGAAAGACGAACCTGTAACCGTAAAAGTTGGTGACACGGTTTTATACGGTAAATATGCCGGTACTGAAATTGCAATTGATGGCGACGATCTGCTCATCATGCGTGAAAGCGACATCCTGGCAATTGTTTAAAAAGCTATTAGCTGTCAGCAACTAGCTGTGAGCAAAAGCCGAATACAGAAAAGCTGTACAAGAGTGCGACGCAACTGATGTCGAAAATTGTTACCAACGCTTGCAACAAAAAACTAAGAACAAAAAACTAAAAACTTAATAAAGATGGCAAAGCAAATCTTCTTCGATATTGAAGGAAGAAATAAAATGAAGAAAGGTGTTGACGTATTAGCCAACGCTGTAAAGGTTACCCTCGGACCAAAAGGCCGTAACGTGGTAATTG
>CAYMSG010000231.1:0-6415 GCA_964392955.1 uncultured Chitinophagaceae bacterium
GCCGGGTGCCGGAAAAAGTACATTGGTTGATTCACTGATCGGACAATTGGTGGAACAAGGTAAAAAAGTAGCGGTGCTTTGTGTTGACCCTTCTTCTCCTTTCAACCTTGGTGCATTGCTGGGCGATCGGATCCGCATGAGCAGTTGGTACAATCATCCAAACGTATTCATTCGTTCGTTGGCAACCAGAGGATCGTTAGGCGGGTTGCATCCAAAGATTGTTGAGATTGCTGATACATGTAAAGCAGCTGCTTTCGATTACGTAATTGTTGAAACGGTTGGTGTTGGACAAAGTGAAATTGAAATTGCAGGATTGGCCGATTGTACAGTGGTGGTATTAGTACCAGAGGCCGGTGATGAGGTACAAACCATGAAAGCCGGTTTGATGGAGATCGCTGATATTTTTGTGGTGAATAAAGCCGACCGGCCGGAAGCAGATCTGTTTGTACGCAACCTTCGGTTGATGCTGGCTCCGGCATTTGCTACACATCAACAGGAAATACCGGTGCTGAAAACCATTGCTACTGCTCCGCAAGCTGCTGCTGAACTACTGAACGCAGTGCAGCAATTATTACAACTGCACGAAGTGAATGAACGGAAAAGCTGGCTGCTGGCTGAGAAAGCATATTACCTGTTGCAACAACATCGTATGAAAGACATCAGCAAGCAAGAACTGAAAAAAGAAATTGATGCAGCCTTGCAGAAGTTGAATTTTAATCTATACCGTTTTATTCAGCCATTTATTGAAAAGAAGAATTAGCCGTTCGCATCTATCAATAAAAAACCGCTTCGTGCTAAAGCGGTTTTCTTATTTAGTTCACCAGGTATTATTTACAGACGAACGTTGTACTGGAACCAAAGCCGCCATCAACAGGGAGTTGATGCAAAACCAGGCTTCATGGATTGTATGCATTTGTGCAACGTAAAGCCTTCTTACTTAGTTTCATGATTGTCAGCGGGGCAGTATTTCGTTGAATACTTTTTTGGGCTGCAGGTTTCGATCGAACAGTAATGGGTGATCTTTTCGTCCCCGTACAGGAAAATTATCGAGCCAGCTTGAGCGATCAGAAATATTCCAAAATGTAACTGATTTGATACTGCGTTTGTACTTCCTGAATTTCTCAAAGCAGAGTTTATAGATTTCAATCTGCTTTGCTTCTTTTTCTTTACTGTAAGCCGTATCACTGTCTTCCGGTTTTCGTTCCCTTGCGTTGTGTTCTTTCGGGTACACCGAAATATCGAGTTCGGTAATATGAAGTTGTAATCCCAGTTTACTGAAATCGTTGAGCGTTGCTTCCAGTTGAGGTTCGCTGGGTTCATTTACCGCCCAATGTGCCTGTAAGCCTACGCCATGAATAGGAATTCCTTTTGCCTGTAAACCTTTGATCATGTCGATGATCTTTTTCCGTTTTACAGGATTGATCTCATCATAATCATTATAAAACAACAACGCCTTCGGATCAGCCGCATGCGCAAACTCAAATGCTTTTGCAATAAATTCTTCGCCGATTATTTGATAGAACAGTGAAGGCCGGTAAAATTCATCGGCTTTGTCACTGATCACTTCATTGGCTACATCCCATGCATAGATCACATCTTTGTAACGGGTAACGACCGCTGTAATATGATCTTTCATGCGTTGCAACAATACTTCTTTACTCACTTGTTTACCCGAAGTATCTGTAAACAACCAACGTGGCGTTTGCGTATGCCACACAAGACAATGACCACGCATTTTCATTCCATTTCTTTTTGCAAACGCAGCAATTGAATCAGCACCAGCCCAGTTGTATTCATTTTCCTGTGGATGAACCGGGCCCATTTTCATTGCATTCTCAGCAGTAATACTGTTGAAATGCTTCAATACCAATCCGGCTTCATCCGTCTTTAATGCCCTGGGAGAAACCGCAACACCAATATTGAAAAAATTCTGATAATAGTCTTTCAATCCTTTGATTGAATCGGCAAGAACAGTTTGTTGTGGAGCCGGGATTGTATCATTAAAAGCAAACGCTACAACAGCAAATGCAAACACAACGGGAAAAAGAAATCGTTTCATATGTATTATATAAACGTGTTGAGAATTAATACACCAATCAATCCTAAGATGGAAATGAGTGTTTCCATCACTGTCCAGGATAGAAAGGTTTGTTTGAGTGAGAGCTTAAAGAATTCTTTATACATCCAGAAACCGGAGTCGTTGATATGCGAGCCGAATACGCTGCCGCTGCCAACTGCTAATACCATCAGCTCGGGTGATGCAGCTCCGCTTGTTACTAACGGTGCAACGATACCCGCAGCAGTAATACCAGCTACTGTTGCAGAACCAATCGTTACACGAAGCAAAGCAGTGATGACCCATGCAAAGATCAACGGTGGCATTTGCCATTTGCTGCTGAAAGAAGCAATGTAATCGCCGGTGCCACTATCCTGCAACACCTGTTTAAATACACCGCCGGCTGTAATGATGAGTAAGATCATGGCGATGCCGGAAATACCATCGTTGAGCCATTTCATCTGTTTGTCCATGCTGATCTTCTTCCGCACACCAAACACATAAAACGCCAACAACACTGCAATGAGCAAGGCAATGGTTGAATCGCCAATAAACAGGAAAGCGGTTTTTAAAAATCCATCCGTTAAGAAATTTTGCGCTACAACAGCAAGTGATATTAATAAAACAGGTAGTAAGGCAATTAAGAAGCTTGGTAAAGCAGATGGCTGTTCTTTGATTTCTGTTTCGGCAGAAGAAAAAAGATTTACATCAGAGGATGAAATACCTTTCACTAATCTTCCAAGGAAGGGGCCGGCCACAATAACTGCAGGGATGGCGATGAGAATGCCATAGATCAACACCGTACCCATATCTGCTTTAAAGGCGTTTACCAATACTACCGGGCCGGGATGCGGTGGTAAAAAACAATGCGTGGTGCTGAGCGATGCTGCCATCGGTATAGCGATGTACAAAAGCGGTAATCCTGTTTTACGTGCCAGCATAAATACCAGCGGCACCAGGATTACAAAACCTGCATTGTAGTACAGCGGTATACCAATTAAAAAACCGGTGAGCAATACGGCCCATTGAATATTCTGTTCGCCGAATTTTTTGATGAGCGTGATGGCAATTTTTTCTGCAGCACCACTTGCTTCTAAAATTTTGCCGAGTACAGCACCAAGACAAAGGATCAGTGCCAATCCACCCAAAGTACTGCCCACGCCTTTTTCAATTGATTTCAACAAAGCAGGAGCAGGCATGCCTAATGCAAGACCTGCAAGTATTGCAACGATCAATAAAGAAATAAACGGGTTTACTTTTTTTACCGTGAGAAACACCTGTAAAAGAATAGCACCAAGTATAATGAGTAACTGCATGCAAACAATCGTTGAGCACTGTCGTATCTGACAGCAAAATTTTATTTACCCGGAACTGCCATTACCGCCTGCAAAGCAGGTTTCGGTTGACGTTGACGATCCCATAACAACGGATAATTGGTACGACGTGGTATGGGGTAATCATTTTTCCAGTTCATGCCATCATGCACACCCCACAACGTAACACGATCAATCTTCTCTCTTCGTTTGTAAAAGATACTGAAAAGTTCTGCATAACGGTTGCTGAGTAAACGTTGCACACTATCGGGTAATCCTTTTTGATAGGGATCTAAATAGGTTTTGAACTCTTCCAGTTGAAACTGTTTATCAGCCATTCCCTGGCCAATGATCTGTCCTTCTTTTGTTAAAGGCAATACATCCACATCCAGCTCAGTGATCATCACTTTTACATTACATGCTGCGTATGCATCAATGGCGTCTTCAATGTATTTTGTTTTGGGATAGTTTAATCCCCAATGGCCTTGTATGCCCACGCCATCAATACGAATACCTTCCTTCTGCAACATCTTTACCAAACGTACAATGCCATCACGCTTTGAAGGACGCCATGCATTGAAATCGTTATAATACAATTCTGTGTTGGGTGCATATTGTGCAGCAAACTTGAACGCATACTTCACTAACGTATCACCATTGCCAAATGCATTTACCCATGTGGTGGGGCGGTAGTTGCCATCCTCATCAATTACTTCGTTCACCACATCCCATGCATGTACACGACCGGCATATCGTCCGGCAACTGTTTGTATATGACTTCGCAACTGTTCAATCTGTTCTTCTTTGCTGTTTGGTTTTCCCTGTGCGTTTGTAAAAAACCAGGCAGGACATTGATTATGCCATACCAATGTGTGACCGATGATAAACATGTTGTGCTTTTCACCAAAGGCCACAAAATCATCGGCCGGTTTGAAATTAAATACACCCGGTTCGGGATTGATCAACGCCGCTTTCATTACATTTTCAACAGTAATTGTATTGAAATGATTGATCACGATCTCCTGCGATGCTTTATCTGCACCCGATGTAATAGCGGGTGTAACGGCCGTGCCAATGCGGAATGCATCTTTGTACACTTCCTTCAATGTTTGGCCGGGAGCGATATCCCGATTCACTTTTTTCATGGCGACGAAACCTATAGCCGCAAGCGGCAATGCAACTGCTAAATAGCGTAATTGTTTCAACTGATCTTTTTTTTAGAATGATAGCAAACGTTTACTTCACGGTGTTCACTAATTCACCAATACCTTGAATTGAAATGCTTATTTCATCATTGCTTTGTAAAGTAAAATCACTGCCGGGCACAATACCTGTACCTGTCATAATTAAACAGCCATGCGGAAACGAAGCTTCCCGATAAATAAACGAAACCAGTTCCTGCGGTGTACGTTTCATTTGACTGATAGCAATAGTTCCTTCAAATACAACAGCTGCATTCCGCTTGATTGTAAGTTGAATGGTTGTATTTGGATCGAGTGGTTCGTTTGTGAGATAAATACATGGACCAACTGCAGCACAACCATCATACGTTTTTGCCTGCGGCAAATACAATGGATTTTCACCTTCAATACTGCGGCTGCTCATATCGTTACCAACTGTGTAACCAATGATTTTTCCGGATGATGTTACCACCAATGTGAGTTCCGGTTCGGGCACATCCCATGTACTGTCTTTGCGGATGCGTACAAAATCATTGCTACCTACAACACGATGAAACGTGCTTTTGAAAAAACATTCAGGACGTTCTGCTTCATATACTTTACTGTAAAAATCGGCGCCACCTGCTGCTTTACTTTCTTCCTGGCGGCCCACCATACTACGATAGTACGTAACACCGCATGCCCATAATTCCTGGTTGCTGCCCATGGGCGCTAACACATCCTTTACTGCTGATGCATCCACTGCAGGTAATTTCGCCACCAGTGCAGTTGCTTTTGCAAGCACGTTATCATCATTGATAAAAGTATCCCAGCTTTCATCGGGAACTGCAAAAAACTGATTGTTGTTTTCGATTACTACGCCTGCTTTCGTTTTAAATAAATTCATTGTTATACTCTATGATGTTTGATCGTTAAAATTTAATCTCTCATTTTTACACGCAGCACCTGCATATCGTTCGTGATATAAATTGTTTTTTCATCGGCTGATAATGCCACATTGGAAGCATGTTCATCCACCCGTATTTTACCGAGCAGTTTTGCTTCGCTGTTGAAAATCCAGATACCACCGGGACCACTTGCAAATACAATTCCATTGCTGCTGATCTTTAACCCATCGGGTAATCCTTTCAAGCCTTTGCGTTCGTTGGCTGTGCTGTAAAAGATGCGACCATTGGTCAATGCATCACCGTTTACATCATACATGTACCAGTTGGGTTTGCGGGGATCGGAGCAGGCAATGATCACCTGTTTTTCACCGGGCAAAAATGCAATACCGTTGGGTCGGGGAATACTATCAACCAACAATACCACTTCACCACTGGTCTTTACTTTATACACGCCGTTAAAAGCGATTTCTTTTTTCGGATCACGATCACTTTGTGTTTCTAATCCATACGGAGGATCCGTAAAAAATAATTCGCCTGCACTATTATACGCTGCATCATTCGGACTGCTGAAACGTTTACCATTATATTGGTCGGCAATAGAGATATAGTTGGGTGAGGGTTTATCCAACGGCGCATTCATACGTGCCATTTGTCTGTTACCGCATTGGCACAATACAAGATTGCCGTTTTTATCCAGCAACAATCCGTTCGATCCTTTTTCACCACCTCTTGGTTCCGCTCCTGTATAGCCGGATGGAGTAAGGTAAACTTCTTTTCCTTTTGCTTCTGTCCATTTAAAGATGGTGTCTCTTGGCACATCGGAGAACAAAAGCATCTTGTGTTTTTCTACCCAAACAGGTCCTTCGCACCATTCAAAACCTTCTGCAATAATTTCAATCACTGCCTCTTTTTTGATGATGGCATCCAGTGCAGGATCAATCCGTTCAATACTACCTGTTGTTTTATACATTGGTTGTT
>CAYMSG010000232.1:0-2721 GCA_964392955.1 uncultured Chitinophagaceae bacterium
CAGATATTTATCTTTTCAAAATCGGCCCAGGTGATCGGTTCATTCATTCTCCGGATCGTTTAATTGCGAAGCAAGTGTAAGCAAATCATTTTTCTTGTAAGCATTCTTCTCATTGTCAAAACACTTTGCATACTCTTCCAGCATGCGCTGGATAATGCGTTTATTACTCAGTGGTTTGAAATAAGAAGTGGTAGGAGGTACGCTGATTCGTTTGAAATACGTTTCAACGTCTTTGTGCGAAAAGATCTGTCCACTGGCTCCATCCATATAAAACTGGATATGTTCCGGTGGAAAATCAGAGTCGGTACTATTCTCAGGGTCATCATCAAAATAACCAAGGATAAACTGGCGGGGAATATTGATCATGTAAAGATTAATATCCAGCAAATGCGCCAACGATAACAACAAGATGCCGATGGAAATAGCATTTCCTTTTTTTGATTCAATGAGTTTATGCACTAAAAACTCATCGCCCTGGTTATAGTTGATCTCCGTTCCTTTGATCTTGTAATAATTGAACAGGATATTGTTGAGCACATTCACTTTTTCCAGTGACGTAAGAAAGCTGTTCAGCTCAAGCCACACATTTCGTCTGATTTTTTCCAGTTCCTGGTAATGCGATAACAAATTCAGATCCGGGTATTGATAACGGCTCACCAGCAATGCACCTGTAAACAGATCATGCTCTTTATCATTGGCCCATGCATTTACATCTTCCTGCAGTTCACGAAAATGCAACCCATGAATCAGCATTTCAATCCGCTCCTGGGTATATTCATCGGCTGTGGTTTCCCACAAATGCTCCAGGTTGGGAATGATCTCTTTGCCAAGTGAAATAATTTTTTCACTCACTGTATTGTACACCTCGTCATCCGGGTCGTCAAGGAGGTGAAGTAATGCTGATATTTCTTTTGTTTGTTCCATGAATACAGTTTCAACGCTAAGTTGCCTTATTCCGGATTTTAAATTGCAAAAACTGGTTAACATTTCTTGAAAAAGTTGTTCACAACGATGTGGATGACTTGTTTTTACATACTGAAATCACCCTTTTCAGAAGACGGCTAAG
Source organism: uncultured Chitinophagaceae bacterium (assembly GCA_964392955.1). Lineage (GTDB taxonomy): Bacteria > Bacteroidota > Bacteroidia > Chitinophagales > Chitinophagaceae > Lacibacter. The sequence continues at coordinate 1,067 of CAYMSG010000232.1, forward strand.
TACATTCACTTATACGTTTCTTAGGTATGCACGAATTTTTGATTATAAACACGATAAATTGTTTGGTTTACAATTTATCTGCTGTAACCTTGTGTTACCAACAGATTGATCCGAATATCCAAAAAACCAAATGGCGAAAGCCGCTAAAATCCAATGAAGGCCTGTTTTTGAATCCTGGCCCTATGAACCGAACCACGCTGGCTTCTGTACCTTACGAGAACGGACAAATGAAACAGAACAAAATTGAAGCAGCATAAGAGTCCCCCGGATAACGGGGGACTTTTTTTTTACATTGAGTTAATATTGGTTTGCAACAGGCAGGAAATTAAATCCTACTTTTACAGTGCTGTTGGTTGCTATGATAGAGAAAGAACAAATATTGCTCTTGCTTCAACGAATATCGCTGCACAATGATCAGCAGGCTTACCGTGATCTGTTCGTTTCACTGCACAAGCCCCTCACCCGTTTCGCATTTGGCATTCTAAAATCGAACGATGATGCCGAAGAAATTGTTTCAGATGTTTTTATTACTGTTTGGGAAAAACGATCAACCCTCTCAACGATTGAATCTCCATTACTATATCTCTATACTGCGGTAAAAAACAGGGCTTTAAATGTAATTGCCAAACAGAAGCGGCAGGATGGGTACGATGTAAGTCAATGGCTGGTGCCGATGAACAGTGTTTATTTTGATCCGGAACAATTAATGATCTCGCAGGAAACGGTACAGCGTATCCGAAAAGCAATCAACGAACTGCCCGCACGTTGCAGACTTATTTTTATGCTGGTAAAAGAAGACGGTCTGAAATACAAAGAAGTAGCCAACCTGCTGAATATATCTGTAAAAACGGTAGAAGCACAAATGGCCATTGCACTGCGCCGCATTGCTCAATACATGCATTTGTCGATCCCCTCGCATGTTCCAAAACAAATCGAAAAATAATTATTGAAGGGTTTAGGGGTAAACACGAAGTGGTACTGTCTTACTTGGTAAGAAACGAATTGCTTACATGAGTCAGGAAAACTTCTGGATTTTACTTTCTAAAAAAATTGCAGGCGAAGCTTCGGCCGAGGAAACCGTCGAACTGGAACAACTGATGCAGCAACATCCGGAATGGCAATTTGCCGCTCAGAACCTGGCTGATATCTGGCAATCGCATGAAAAAGCAGATAAAACCAAGGAAGAAGATGCTTATCTCCTGCATGTACAGCGGATGAAGGAAAAAGCTGTTGAGTTCAATGATAATGTTTTGTTCAGCTACCCTTCACAAAATACTGTAACCAGTATCTCTCATTTTCAACAATGGAAAAAATGGTATTACGCCGCAGCAGCCGTTGCGGCGGCAGTTGTTATTTTGATTTCGATCAGGTTATCTGATAAATCGGTTGGCATGCATACTGCTGCAACTGTATCTGAAAAAAACGAAATAACCACGAACAAGGGTTCACGCACTAAAGTGAATTTGCCCGATGGGTCAACTGTATGGTTGAATGCAGGGAGCAAAATACGATACGATAAAGATTTTGCTGGAACATCCCGTTCAGTTGAATTAACAGGTGAGGCATTTTTTGATGTTGTGAAAGATGCGGCGCATCCCTTTTACATCCACACATCCAATATTGATATTAAAGTTATTGGTACGGCCTTTAATGTA
>CAYMSG010000232.1:2731-6359 GCA_964392955.1 uncultured Chitinophagaceae bacterium
AAAAGCATATCCCGATGATGAAACAACTGAAACAAGTCTTATCAGGGGAGTGATTGAGGTGTCCATCAAAAGCAGGCCAAAAGATAAAATTATTCTATCGCCCAATGAAAAGCTGATTGTTGATAATAAAAAGTCCGGCGCTGTGAAAGGCGAAACCGTGAGCCGGAAACCGGAGTCAGTTGTCGCCATCAATGAAATTAAGCTCAATAGCAGAGACAGTACGATCAATGAAATACAGTGGGTTGAAAACAGGCTGGTGTTTGATGATGAACCACTTCAGAATATTGCTGTAAAAATGGAACGCTGGTACGATGTTGAGATTCAAATAACGGATTCGGCACTTGCGCAAAAACGCATTTTCGGTTCGTTTGTAAATGAAAATATCGATCAGGCAATGGAGGGGTTAAGCGTAACGGGTCGCTTCAGTTTTACACGAAAAGGAAATCAAATTTTTATTCACCCTTAACGATTATGACTATGCCAGATAATCAAAACTCAAGCTAGGAGCAGTAATATAAAAAGCGGAGCTCTGCTGCAACAGAGCCCCGCAGGCTAAACGACTGCTATTGACTCTGCAACAGAGTATTTGTCATTCACCTTTCAATTTGAAAATTATGAAAAAAATTGGAGCGACTTCCTTTTACCATGGAGGACTGCTGTCATTAAAGCTCATTCGGATTATGAAATTGATTATGATTCTGCTTACGGTTACCTGTCTTCAGGTTTCTGCCCGTTCTTATTCACAAGACCGTATAACGCTGAAGATGAAAACGGTTGAGCTGAAAAAAGCGCTACAGGCCATTGAGAAAAACAGTGACTACCGTTTTCTTTTCGATGAGGGATTGGTAAAAGGAAAACCAAGAGTAAGCGTAGAAGTGGAAAACGTTGGTATAACCGAAGTATTAGCGGTAATACTTTCCAATACCGGTATCAGTTACCAGATACTAACAACCAAATTGGTGGTCCTGAAAGAATCATCCAATACGGAAGAATTGTTAAAGGATATTGTTGTGTCAGGTAAAGTAACAGATGCTGCTGGAGAGGGGATCCCGGGTGTTTCAGTTACGTTGAAAGGAAGCAGCGTTGGTACAACAACAGATGCAACGGGGAATTATTCATTGAGTGTACCGGATAATGCTACACTTGTGTTCAGTTCGGTTGGTTTTACCGGCTTTGAAGAAAAAGTAAACGGCCGCAGTGTGATCAACGTAACGTTGCAACCTGCTGCGCAGAGCATCAATGAGGTGGTGGTAGTAGGTTACGGAACACAGAAGAAAAGAGATCTTACCGGTTCTATTTCATCTGTGAGAGGCGATGATCTTGCGAAGATGCCGAATACAAACCCGATTGGATCATTACAAGGCAGAGTGCCGGGACTTACTATTTCAAATACGGGACGTGCGGGAGCTGCACCCGTAGTTCGTATACGGGGTGTAAACAGTACCAACAGTGCAAGCCCGGTGTATGTGGTTGATGGTATTCTGCACGATAATATTGATTTCCTGAACCCAGCAGATATTGAAAGTATTGACATCTTACGAGATCCCTCCTCCATTGCCATTTATGGTTTGAGAGGTGCAAATGGTGTAATTGCTGTTACATCCAAAAAAGCAGCAAGAGGTAAAACACGTATAAATTTACAGAGCTCTGTAGGTGTACAAACAGTGCAGGATAAGATCAAAATTGCTGATGCTGCAGGTTTTCGAAAGTTATATGATGCACAACTTGCCAATCTGAATGCGGCTCCGTTTGATTATACAAATTACACGGCCAATACAAACTGGCAGGATATTGTTTTGCAGAATGCAATTATAACCTCTCATAACTTAAGCGTTTCAAACAGCAGCGATAAAACAACAACCTATCTCAACATTGGTTACACAAATCAGGAAGGTGTGTTGAAGTTCGATCAGTTTGAACGCTATCTTGTACGTTTAAACGAAGAGATCCGCATCACAAAAAACATTAAGGTAGGAGGCGATATCAGTGGCTATCATTACAGAAGTAACCCACCTGCCGGTTCTATTTCAAATGCATTGTGGGCAGCACCAATTGTACCGATCCAGGCCGATGAAAATACATACTACAGTATGCCTTCGTTCCAGCGTGCACAGGTGGGAAATCCAATGGCAAACATTAACCGGAACAACCGTAACTCAGTGGAGCAAGGGTTTCGTGTAATTGGTAGTTTGTTTGCAGAAGTAAAATTCCTGAACAACTTTACCTGGAAATCGGTTGTGTACACCGATCTCGGATTTAATACCGGCAGAAGTTACACCCGTCTTCCTTTCTCTTTCATTAATCTGGGAGAAGGGGCAGCTCCAACTACAACTACTTTTGATAATGCTGCACGCACGTCGGTGGGACAGGAGCAAAGCGAATCAAGAAGATTCCAGCAAGATCATACGCTTACCTACGATAAGAAAATTGGCGACGGACATTCGCTCAATGTTGTTGCAGGTATTACTACGATTTACAGCCGCAGTTCATTTGTAAACGGTACAAGAAGAGATACATCGGTTAACGTACCTGATAATCCGGATTTCTGGTATCTCGGTATCGTTAATGTAAACAATCCTATCTCGAACGGCGGTGGCGGTGGAGAAAGTGCAATTGCCGGTGGTTTTGCGAGAGTAAGTTATAGTTACGAAGGCAAATACCTCTTGAATGCAACGATCAGAAGAGATGGCAGTTCGAAATTTGCGCCAGCCAACCGTTGGGGTACATTTGGAAGTATAGGTGCAGGCTGGGTTGTAAGTGATGAAAAATTCTTTTCGAACGTAAAAGGAGTGGATTTCCTGAAGATCAGAGGTGCATGGGGCTTAACCGGAAATGCAAACGGATTTTCAGATAACTTATGGAGGCCGGGTGTGCAAAATGCTTCTACTGCAATTTTTGGCGATAATGTTTATTCATCGATTCAGGCTGCTTATATACCCGATCCAAATCTGCGCTGGGAAACTGTACGTGGACTTGATATCGGATTTGACATAAAGCTTTTGAATAACAGGTTGAATGCAGAGTTTACATACTACAATCGTACAACAACAGATATCCTTACCGGTGTAACCTTGCCGAACGAAACACGCAGTTATTTCACCAATTTGGGTAAGATCACGAATAAGGGTGTGGAACTGAACGTAGGCTGGACAGACAATATTGGTAAAGATCTTCGCTACTCAGTATCAGGTAACATCAGCTACAATCAAAATGTTGTAAACTCAATCGGTGATAATTTCAATTTTGCAATTTTTGGTAACGGTGGTACAAACCTCACTAAGTCTGGAGAGTCGATCGGACATTTCTTCGGATATACACAAACAGGTATCTATCAGTCAACTGCTGACCTGGCAAAACAACCTTCGTTTGTAAACTCACTTCCGGGCGATATCTCTTATTTAGACAGGAACGGCGATGGTCTATTAACACCTGATGATCGTGGCTATATCGGAACTCCATTTCCTCCTTACAGTTACGGTGGCAACTTTTCAATAGACTATAAAGGGTTTGATTTTGGGCTCGAGTTACAAGGTTCAGCAGGACACAGTATTTACACACAACGACGTACACAAACATTCGCTGTTCTTAATTACGAAACAAACAGGTTAAATGCGTGGACAACTCCCGG
>CAYMSG010000233.1:0-6332 GCA_964392955.1 uncultured Chitinophagaceae bacterium
ATTACGAAAGTCGTTAAGTGGCACTGATGATTACACAGTTGGTTTTGGTTGTTTATAAATAGGAACGGTGCTGCAAGGTTCTCCGTACATAATGCTTTTCACGATAGGTCTGAGGCGACTGGTAATTTCAAGGTAAGCTGCTTCAGGAATGGGCTCGTCGCCGCAACCTTTTATTACAACCCGCTGATCTTTGTAACCAGAAATATCCAGTGCTGCAATTGCTTCTAACAACTTTCGCTTTTTCCATTCTTCTTTCGATGCCAGTATCACTTCTTTTGCAACCGGCTGCAATAACGATGCAACCAGCATATAGGCCCACATGGGAATAATGGCATCAGCACTGCAGGTAACCAACACAACCTTGTCTTTAAAAACAGTGGTATCTGTTTGTTGTAATGCCGATCTGAACTCTTTTTCTTTTACAATTAATCCCATAAAAAGAAAATTTTTCAGATCAAACAGTACCGGCTCTTCGGTTGGTATCCATGCTTCCAGATCGATGGTTTGCAAGGCACTTTCTGCTACTTTATTTACTATCACTCCGCTCATAGTATTTGCTTTTGAGATAGTAAAATTACTTCAAATATGCAACTTCCCTTTTTACCATGTATCAGCCACGTATTTTTTCATTCTTTCTATCGTAAAACTACTGTGCATAAAAATGGGCATAACTTCCGTTATGCCCACTCCTTATTGAACTTGATTCGTTTAATAAAACTTGATCCTTCTGTCTTTTACAGTTGCTGCTTTTGTTAACGATTGTAACGCAGCATTTGGTGCATTCTGTTTCATACCCTGCTCCATTTGCAAACGACGACCAAAGTAATCCGCATTTCCGGCAGGCACTAAACCAACATTGGATACATTGATCACGTACACAGCGCTGTTACCGGCAATTGGCTCACTTACTTTTCCTTTAAAGCCGGGGTTAAATGCAGCACCAGTTACTTTGGGCTCCATACCTACACCGGGAATAAATGGTGAGAAGAAAGAAATACTATCAGCATTCAGCACATTTGTTTTGAAAGAAGTAGCGATTGCTCCCATATCCCTGTTGTTGCCGATTTTGGCAATTATCTCTTTTGCTTTCTTCTGATTACGGATAATACTTTCCACCTGGATACGTGCAGTTTTTGCATCAGGCAATCCTTCTTCTTTTGCTTCTGCAATCAGGGCAACAATAAATTTATCGCCGAGGTTGGTTGGTTCTGATACATTGCCTACTTTATTTTCATACACCCATTTGATCAGGCTGCGTGCACTTCCCAATCCGATAATAGAATAATCGTTCGGACGAACTTCAGCAACACGGGGCACTAATTTTTTAGATACTACAGTTGCATCAAATTGTTTTGCATTGCGACTTTCAGCAGCAAACTGTGCAGCAGCTGTGCTCGCAGTGCTGATGGTTTCATCACTTGGTTCAACCGCACGGGAGAAATAAGCAATTTTATAAGCCGGTTCTATTTTCTTTTGATCCAGTACTTCCATTACATGATAACCAAAATCCGTTTTTACAACTTTCTTACTTCCTTTTGGATTGTAAAAAATAAACTCTGCAAATTCTTTGGCGATACTTCCAAACTGTTGCGAAGTAAATTCATACTCACCTCCTTTATCCTTACTGCCCGGATCAGTTGAAAACTGGGCAGCCAGTGTTTTAAAGTCGGCTCCTTTTGCAATGGCTCCGGCAATACTGTCAGCTTTTGCTTTAGCAGTGCTGTCGTCCATGATCGGCTGACCACTTTGCGGATCTCTGGTACCAATCAAAATGTGACGGCATTTTACAGAATCAGGCATATCACGCTTAGCAATCATTTTTGCAATTACATAATTGCCTCCATCCTGGTAAGGTCCAAACAAACCACCAATTGGCAAGCTGCGGATTGAATCTGCATTGGGTACTTGTAAACTTGATTTCAATATAAACCCATCATAATAAGCAGTGGTTGAATTATTCGCTACCAGGAACTGTGCAGGATCAGTTGATGCTGCAAATGCATCCTTTTGTTTATTCACTTCTGTTAATGCAAACGCCGAATCAGCAGCATTAGGAGCTGCATCAAAAATTACGTAGGAAATCGCACGGCTTTCCTGCTGCTTAAATTCGCTTTTATGTTTGCGTACGTACGCATTGATTTCTTCGTCGGTCACTTTTACCGTACTGTCGCTGATAGTAGTATAAGGAACAGCAACATAACTGATCGAGGCAATACTGCTTTGATCATTCAGATCCTTATCACTTAACCATTTTGGATAGAACGCACTACCGGCCAATAACGCACCATATTTTGTACGCAATCCGTTTTGGATGAGGTAATCGATAATATTACGCTCTACATACATACGCTGTGGATCGTTTGCTTTTTTCTTACGCATCGAGTTGATGAACTGGCGTGCAGCATTTGCATCATACGCACCGGTTTGCTGATCTTTGAACTGCTGTGCCAATACTGGCGGAGGATTGTTTCCGTACAATGCATCATTCAAGTCAGCACCAGAAAACGTTAAGCCAAGTTTTTCATATTCAGCTGTGAGAATCGTTTCTTCAATTTCATTTGTCCAGAGCATTTCGATCAACTGCTGACGCATTTCATCGTTCACATCCATTCCCTGCTGGCGGTATCCGTTCTCCATTTCAGTTAAACGATCGTTGAAAGCGTTTACATCAACATCTTTTCCGTTTACTGAACCAATAGAAGTTGGTTGCGAACCGGCACCACTTCCACGGCCGGCAAAGTAATCTGTAAGAATAAATCCGATAAGGCTCAAAGCAATCACAGCAATACTCACGGCTGCATACTTTTCACGAATCTGCTGAATAATCGACATAATATTATATTGTACGTTATAAAAGTGAGCGGCAAAAATAGGGGGAAAATGAGGTTTGAACAAATTGTGGAAAACTCCCGTAATGTACACGGGGTAAAGGTTTTAGAAAAGATACGGTGGGATGTTTCAAAAACCTGATTTATCAATTCACAATAGCCCTGTGAATAACCATCAAAAGCTGTGGATATGGCCCGATTTTGATGGGATAAGTAACTGCATGGTTCGTTAAGATCTCTTTGGTTTGAACCCCATTGCTCAACCTGCGTTAACAAGCACCTGTTTATCCCCCGCCCGATCACACCGAAAAAAGAAAAAAACAAACAGGTAGTTTTACAAGCCTGTTTGAATCCACAGTTGTGAACAACTCCGGTAAATCCCTATTCCTGCTGTTTCTGCCAATGTGGATGATGTGGGAATTGCTGTGAATAAACAGAGCAATCCTAACTTTGCAAAACAATCAGCAGTACAGATATCCACCAATTCACATCTATAATAGTAATAGATTTTTAAATAAAAAGATATCTATTAAGAGATACTAAGGCAAAACAGCTAAAAAAATTTAGCATAGTTTCGAATCAAATTTAAACAAAGCGTGATGAACACAATGCTTGTAACAGATCCAAAGTTAAACGTTGAAAAAAATGGATTTTTAAATATTGAGCTGGATCCGGAGTTAGACCTGTTTGCCGAGATTGAGCGGCTCAAAAAAGAAAAAAATGCAATTATCCTGGCGCACTATTACCAGGAACCCGATATACAGGATGTGGCCGACTATATCGGCGACAGTTTAGGCCTGGCGCAAAAAGCGGAACAAACGGATGCGGATATGATTGTTTTTGCAGGTGTGCATTTTATGGCTGAAACAGCAAAAATCCTGAACCCAACCAAAAAAGTAGTGATCCCCGATCTAAAAGCAGGTTGTTCCCTCAGCGACAGCTGTCCGCCACCGCTCTTTGAGCAATTCAAAAAACAACATCCCGATCACCTGGTGATCTCTTACATCAACTGCAGTGCGGGTATAAAAGCCTTGAGTGATATTATTTGCACCAGCAGTAATGCACAAAAAATTGTAGAAAGCCTGCCCAAGGATCAAAAGATCATTTTTGCGCCCGATAAAAACCTGGGCGCTTATATCAACAAAGTAACCGGCCGCAACATGGTGCTGTGGAATGGTGCCTGTATGGTGCATGAAATTTTCAGTGTTGAAAAAATTACAAAACTGAAGATCCGTCATCCGCAAGCGAAAATAATTGCACACCCCGAATGTGAAGAACCGGTATTAAAACTGGCCGATTATATTGGAAGCACCACGCAATTGCTCAAGTTCACTGAGAAAGATAACAGCCAGGAATACATCGTGGCAACAGAAACGGGTATTCTGCATCAAATGATCAAGAGTAATCCACACAAAACATTTATTCCGGCACCACCGGATAATGCATGTGCATGTAACGATTGTCCGCATATGAAACGGAATACGCTGGAAAAAATTTACCTGTGTATGGAGTACGAAACGCCGGAGATTACCATGGATGAAGAATTACGGTTGGCTGCTAAAAAACCAATTGACCGTATGCTGGAATTAAGTGCCCAGTTTGGGTTGATTTAGGTTTTTCCACAAGGGAATAAAATAAAAAAGGGGCCAGATAGAAATCCTGCCCCGTTTTAAAATCCAATATCCTATGAAAAACCGAGTGTAAGATAGAAACGTTTTTGAGAATCAGAAAATGTTTTGTGGTTTTTTTTAAAAGTTAGCGGTTTTTACTTAGAGTAATTCCTTTGCTTTCTCCAGATCTGCCGGAGTATCAATGGAAACACCAACTGGTTCAGTAACAGCCATCCTGATCGAAATACCATTCTCAAACAGTCGTAATTGTTCTAATTTTTCCGTTTTCTCCAGCAAAGAGGCTGGTAGCTGCGTAAACCGGAGAAGTGTTTGTTTGCGGAAACCATACATACCAATGTGCTTGTAATAGTGAACCGCAACTGATTCATCTCTTTGATACGGAATTGCACTACGGCTGAAATAAAGCGCATTCATTTGTTGATTCACCACTACTTTTACACAGTTTGTGTCGTTGATCTGTTCTTTTTCTGTGATCACATGCATCAACGAACCAACCTGTACATCCGGCTCAGTAAACAACGCACATAATTTTTCCAGTGATTGTTTTTGTACAAACGGTTCATCGCCCTGCACATTAATAATTACATCCACGTCCATCTCCTGCACAGCTTCCGCAATACGATCGGTACCGCTTTCATGTTCCTTCAAACTCATCACTGCTTTGCCGCCATTACGGGTGATCTCATTGTAAATAATCTCACTGTCAGTAACAACCAGTACTTCATGAAACAAACCGGTTGCCACAGTATTTTCATACGTATGACGAATAACCGTTTTTTCTCCTAAAAACTGCATCAGTTTTGCAGGAAACCTGGTGGCTGCATAACGGGCGGGAATAACAGCAATAGTGCGCATGCAACAAATGTAAAATAAGATTTGCAGAAGCAATCGCACAAAGAAAAGCCGCTTACAAAAACATATTTGATAATTTAGAGAATCAATTACACAAACAACAATCTTATGCGCATCATTCTTTTACTATGCATCCTGTTTGTTTCTCTTTCATTTGCTTTTACAAACCCTCCGGAAAAAAATGGAGAATGGATATCTCTTTTCGATGGCAAAACGTTGAAAGGATGGAAAGTAGGGGCCAATGCAGAAACGTTTTGGGTAGAAGAGGGTGCTATTGTTGTAAATGGAAATGTAGCACACCTGTTTTACGATGGGAATGTGGGCAACCACAACTTTAAAAATTTTGAACTGAAGCTGGATATCATGACAAAACCCGGCGCAAATTCCGGTGTGTATTTTCATACACAGTACCAGGAAAGTTCATGGCCCAAAAAAGGGTATGAGGTGCAGGTAAATAATTCGCAAACAGATTGGCGACGCACCGCCAGTTTATATGCTGTACAAGATTTGAAAGAAGTGTTTGTGAAAGATGATGAATGGTTTACCATGCACATTATTGTAAACGGTAAAAACATAAAAGTAAAGATCAACGATCAGCTGGTAAACGATTATACTGAACCGGAAAACCCAACCCGCTCCAAGGGAATGGAAGAACGTTTACTCAGCAGCGGAACGTTTGCTTTGCAGGGGCACGATCCAAAAAGTGTTGTGATGTATAAAAACATTCAAGTGAAAATTTTATAGATCACACATAAAATAATTGCAACCGATCTGAAACTTATTTGCTCATTATCCTAAACAAAACACAATGCTGCGAAAATTTTTGCACTATATCGATATCAGAGAAGAGCTCGAAGATTTTGATACGATCCATTCAGAAATCGAACGGGGCACTGCGTTTAAGGGAACCAATCTCTGGATCCTTGTTTTTGCAATTGTTGTAGCATCGGTTGGGTTAAATACGAACTCAACAGCGGTAATTATTGGTGCGATGTTAATATCACCGTTGATGGGCCCAATT